>JBIKTI010000383.1:0-3173 GCA_044348205.1 Phycisphaerales bacterium
CTTCATTCATGGCGAACCGCCTCTTTCAAGAGACCAGTCCGTATCTCCTGCAGCACGCGGGGAACCCTGTCGACTGGTTTCCGTGGGGCGACGAGGCCATCGCCAAGGCCCGTGCAGAGGACAAGCCGATCTTCGTCTCGGTCGGATATTCCACCTGCTACTGGTGTCATGTCATGGAGCGCGAGAGCTTCGCGGACCCCGCGGTCGCTGCGCTCCTCAACCGCGACTTCGTGTCCGTGAAGGTCGACCGCGAGGAGCGGCCCGACATCGACGAAGTGATGATGACGGCCTGCCAGGCGTTCACGGCCCTCAGCGAGGGCAGATCGCGCGGGGGCTGGCCGCTCACTGTGTTCCTCGAGCCGAAGACGCTGCGTCCCTTCTTCGCGGGCACCTACTTCGCGCCCGAGTCGACCGAGGAGCGCGAGTCGTTCGCCGAACTCGTCGAGAGCCTGGCGGACACATGGCGCACCAAGCGACGCAGCATCGAGGCGCAGGCGGAGCGCATGTTCCATGCGATCGCCACGGCGGTCGACGGCGACGCGCTGCTCGATGCGGAGGAGCGGTCCTTCGCGCTGCGGGCGGTGCCGGGCGCGACGCAGTCGGCCAGCGCTTTCGGCTGGACGCGGCGGACCGTCCCGACGGCGGAGCTCGTCTCAGTGGCGCACCAGACGGCGAGCGTGATCCTCCGCCACGAGGACAAGGCGCATGGCGGCTTCGGCGAGGCGCCGAAGTTCCCGCACACATCGTGGCTGATGCTCCTCGAGACGCTTTCCGCGCGATTCGACGGTGCGGGCGCTGCGCTCGAAAGGGCGCTCCGCGCCATCGTCGGTGGCGGCATACACGACCACCTCGGCGGCGGATTCCACCGCTACGCGGTCGACGCGCGCTGGCGGGTGCCGCACTTCGAGAAGATGCTCCCCGATACGGCGCTGCTCGTGCCGCTTCTCGTCGAGCGGCGCGATCCGTGGCTCTCGCGCGCGGCCCATCGCGGGCTCGACTGGATGGCCCGCGAGATGCTCCGCGACGACGGGCTCTTCCGCGCCGCGATCGATGCGGAGGTCGACGCGCACGATGGTGCCTTCTACCTCTGGCGCCCCGCGGATCTCGCAGCGCCGATCGAGGGCCTTTCGCACGACGATGCGCGCTGGGCGGCGGGGATCTTCGGCCTCGACGGGTCGGCGAGCCTCCGTGATCCCGCCGCGCCCGCGGCCGAGCCCGCGCATGTGCTGGCGCTCGCGAAGGAACCCGATGGCGGCGAAGACGGCTGGGCGCGGCTCGACCAAGTCTCGGAGGCGCTGCGCGCTGCCCGAGCCATGCGGCCCGCGCCGCGCACGGACGACAAGGCGATCCTGTCGTGGAACGCGCTTGCGATCCGCGCCTTCGCGCTCGGCGCCCGTTCGATGACCGACGAGAGGCGCCGCGCGAATGCGCTTGCGATCGCCGTGCGCGCCTTCTCCGTTGCGTGGGCCGACTTCGTCGAGTCGCACGACGAGCGCGTGATCCGCGTGTGGCGCGTCCTGCGGCGGGGGCTCGTGCCGTATGCGGCGCAGCTCGAGGATGTCGCGGCCCTCGCGTGGGCCGCCACTGCGCTCGCGGAGGCGACGGGCGAGGCGTGGTACGACGACCGCGCGTGGAAGCTCGTCGAGTTCGCGACGGAGATCCATCGCGACGAGGCGGGCCGCTGGTGCGAGCGGCGCGGCGTGGATGCGTGGGGTCTCCGCGGCCGCAGCCTTCAGGATGGCGCGACCCCGGGCGGCGCTGGAATGATCGCGCGCGTCCTTGCGACGCTCGCGCGGCGAGGCGACGGGCTCATCCGGGCGCGCTCCCTTCTCGGCGCAGGCCTCGCCGCGTCGGCATCGACGGTCGCGGCGCATCCGACCGAGGCCGCGCTCACGCTTTGCGCGGCGTGCGAGGCGGAAGGGATCCTCCTCCCGCCCGGGCTCTCTGAGATCTATGTCCACCACGATGAACTGGACGCGGAGGGCAACCCCTGCGCTGTCCAGCTCGAGGTGATCTTCGCATGGGGCTTCCATGTCGCTGCGGACCCTGCGCTTGGCAAGGACGCCGCGCTTGCGATCGGTGGCGACGGAGTGGTTGCGACGCTTCCAGAGCCGAACGCCCGCATGGGCGATGTGGCGTGCTATGAAGGGCGCGTGGTCGTCCCTGTGGCGCTTTCGTCGGGCGCGCGAGAGATCACGCTTCGCTGTGCGTTGTGCGACGCCACGCGCTGCCTCGCGCCCGTGACTGTGCGGATTCCGCTGTAGGGGCGCGGCGCTGGCGCACAGCGGGCCCTTCCCGCCTGCCTCGCTATCCTGCGCGACCTATGCCAGCCGACCCATCCGCGCGCGACCAGAACGAACCAGGGCTCGGAATGAAGCCGTTCCGCGTCGCGCTGATCTCGACGGGCGGCACCATCGAGAAGACCTACGACGAGCTCGGCGGGGTCCTCGCGAACCGCGTGAATGTGCTCGACCTGCTTCTCGCGTCGCTCGACCTCCACGGCGTCGTCATCGACCGCGTTCCGCTCATGAACAAGGATTCGCTCGACATGAGCGAGGCGGACCACGACCTGATCGCGGACACGGCGCAGCTCATGGCGCGCAACCACGACGGCGTGGTCGTCGTGCACGGCACCGACCGCCTCGCGAAGACGGGCGACAGGATCCACGAGCGGCTTGCTGCGTCGGGCGGCGCGACCCGCGCCATCGTCCTCACGGGCGCGATGCGGCCGTTCGAGATGAAGCGCACGGACGCTGCGCAGAATGTGACGGAGGCGCTGCTTGCGGTGCAGATCCTGCCCGCGGGCGTCTATGTGGCCATGCACAACCGCGTGCTGCGGTTTCCAGGCGTGGTGAAGGACCGCTCGATCGGCACATTCGTGCGCGCGGCGACTTGAGCGAGCCATTCAAGAGAAGCAACCTAGGTTCTGTCTGACGGATCCCCGGACGTCGAACCGCGCGGCATCCCGGCTGGCCGCGTCGGCTTCAACTCGCTGTATCACTGCGGATACAGCTTCGTTTCACCTCCTTGCCATCCGGGCGCCGCGCGATTCTTTGGTCTTCGGTGATCCGTCAGACAGAACCTAGTGCGCGCGTGCGGCCGCCTCGATCCGGTCGACGGTCTTCGCAAGGTCGCGCAGCGCGTCGATCGCGCTGATGCGCACGGTCCTCCAT
>JBIKTI010000384.1:0-3172 GCA_044348205.1 Phycisphaerales bacterium
GCTCCAGTACTTCACGGGCAGCAAGGAGCACAATGTCGCGCTGCGCGAGCGGGCGATCGCGCGCGGATTCAAGCTGAACGAGTACGGCTTGTTCAAGGTCGGCGCGGACGGCGCCGTCGCCGACGGTGCGGAGCCCGCGGCCGCGCGCGAGGAGAAGGACATCTACGCGGCGCTCGGCCTCGACTGGATGGAGCCGACGATGCGCGAGGATCGCGGCGAGATCGAGGCGTTTGTGCACGGCGCGAAGCATGTCGCGGTCGTGACGCTCGCCGACATCAAGGCGGAGCTCCACTCGCACACGACCGCGTCTGACGGCGCGATGTCGATCGACGAACTCGTCGAGGCGGCGCTCGCGCGCGGGTTCCACACGATCGCGATCACCGACCATTCGAAGAGCCAGTTCCAGGCGAACGGCCTCGACGAGACGCGGCTGCGCGCGCACATCAAGGCGATCCACGAGGCGCGCAAGCGGCATCCGAACATGCAGATCTGGGCGGGCAGCGAGGTCGACATCCTGTCGGACGGCACGCTCGACTACGCAGACGACCTGCTCGCCGAACTCGACTGGGTGGTGGCGAGCCCGCACGCCGCGCTCAAGCAGGAGCCGCGCGCCGCGACCGATCGCCTCCTCAAGGCGATCGCGCACCCGCTCGTCCATGTGATCGGCCACCCGACGGGCCGCATCGTGAACGGCCGGCCAGGGCTCGAGCCCGCGATGAACGAACTCTTCGCCGCCGCGAAGGAGCATGGAACCGCGCTCGAGATCAACGCGCACCACATGCGCCTCGACCTCCGCGATGTCCATGTCAAGGGCGCGGTCGACGCAGGCTGCATGCTCGCGATCGACTGCGATGTCCACGGCGCCGAGGACTTCAACGAGCTCCGCTATGGCGTGATGACCGCCCAGCGCGGCTGGCTGCCGAAGTCGCAGTGCCTCAACTGCATGGACGCGAAGGCGCTCGACGCGTGGCGGAGGCGCAAGCGGGGCGGCGGGCGCTCCGCGTGATCGCGCGCGGCGCTATCGTCCCGATCCTGTGACGGTTCTCGACCCACTCCTTCGCCGCCTCGACGAGGTGATGCCAGCCGATCGGCGGGAACTGCGGGCGCGGATCGGCGGGCTCGAGAAGCGCTTCCGCGAGTCGGGCGCCGCGGATGCGCGCGCGCTCGCGGCGGTCGAGAATTCGATCGCGCGCAGCGCAGCCGAGCTCGTGCGGCGCCGTTCGATCGTGCCCGCCGTCGCGTATCCGCCTGATCTCCCAGTGACCGCGTCGCTCGATGCGCTGCGCGAGGCCTTCGCATCGCATCAGGTGTTGGTCGTCGCGGGAGAGACGGGCTCTGGGAAGAGCACCCAGCTTCCGAAGCTCTGTCTCGAGCTTGGTCGCGGCGTGCTCGGGCGCATCGCGCACACGCAGCCGAGGCGCATCGCCGCACGCAGCATCGCTCGCCGCATTGCGGAGGAGCTTGGCGTCCGTGCGGGGGGCGTCGTCGGCTGCAAGGTGCGATTCGGCGACGAGACGGGGCGCGACACGCTGGTCAAGGTGCTCACCGACGGCATGCTCCTCGCGGAGACGCGCGGCGACCCGCGGCTCGACGCCTACGACACGATCATCGTCGACGAGGCGCACGAACGCAGCCTCAACATCGACTTTCTCCTCGGCTATCTGCGGCGGCTCCTTCCGCGAAGACCCGATCTGAAGGTGATCCTCACGAGCGCGACCATCGATGTCGCGCGGCTCTCCGCGCACTTCGGCGACGCGCCCATCGTCGAGATCCCGGGGCGGGCCTATCCGATCGACATCCGCTTCCGCGCGCCCGAGGGCCGCGATCTCGACGAGGAGGACCCGCGCATGCTCGACGCGGTCGCGCGCGCGGTCGACGAGATCGACGCGAGCTTCGCGGAGAAGGGCAGGCCCGGGGGCGCGCTTCCCGACATCCTGCCCGACATTCTCGTCTTCCTCTCGGGCGAGCGCGAGATCAGGGAGGTCGCGGAGCATCTCGCGGGCCACATGCGCGTGAAGGAGAAGGGCGCTGCACGCAGCGAGATCCTGCCTCTCTTCGCGCGGCAGGGGCTCGACGAGCAGGAGCGCATCTTCGCGCCTGGCCCGTTGCGGCGCATCGTGCTCGCGACGAATGTCGCGGAGACCTCGCTCACCGTGCCGCGCATCCATGCGGTCGTCGACCCGGGCTTCGCGCGCGTCCTCCGATACAGCGCCCGCTCACGAGTGGCGCGGCTGCCCATCGAGGAGATCTCGCAGGCGAGCGCCCGCCAGCGCGCGGGCCGCGCGGGTCGCCTCGGCCCGGGCGTATGCGTGCGGCTCTACTCGGAGGAGAGCTTCGCGCGGCGGCCGGAGTTCACGCAGCCCGAGATCCTGCGGACGAACCTCGCGAGCGTGATCCTGCAGATGGAGGCGCTCAACCTCGGCAAGGCCGAGGACTTCCCCTTCGTCGATCCGCCGGGCGCGCGCATGCTCGCGGACGGGCGCGCCACGCTCGTCGAGCTCGGGGCATCGACCGCTGAGGGAAGGCTCACGAAGATCGGGCGCGACATGAGCGTGCTCCCGCTCGACCCGCGGCTGTCGCGCATGCTGCTTGCGTCGATCGAGGGCCACTCGATCAACGAGATCCTGGTGGTCGCCGCGGCGCTCGCGGTGCAGGACCCGCGCATCAGGCCCGAGCCGCAGCGCGACGCAGCGGACCTCCTGCATGCGCGCTTCGCAGACCCGACGAGCGACTTCGCGTCGTACCTCCGCATCTGGCGCGCATGGCGCACGGAGACGCGCGACGCCTCGGGCAAGGACTTCGGCTCGAGCCAGCGGCGCAAGTGGTGCGAGAAGAACATGCTCTCCCACCAGCGGATGCGCGAGTGGGTCGATGTCGCGGCCCAGCTGCGCGAGCTCTGCGCGGAGCATTTCGCGGTGAAGGCCGGGGAACCCGCTGCCGAGATCAACGACGGCGCCTTCCACCGCGCCGTGCTCGCGGGGTTTGCATCGCAGGTCGGCGCGCGCAACGAGAAGAAGACGGAGAAGAGCGAGTATCGGGGGCCGAGCGGCGCTGTGTTCGCCGTGCATCCGTCGAGCACGCTCGCGCGGCGCACGCCGAACTGGATCGTGGCCGCCGAGATCGTCGAGACCACGCGCCGCTATGCGCGGATCTGCGCCCGCATCCAGCCGGA
>JBIKTI010000385.1:0-3166 GCA_044348205.1 Phycisphaerales bacterium
TCCGTCTTGCGGCGCCTGGCCGCGAGCCGGCGTGGATTCCCTTCACCCGCTGGGCGTTCGAGAGCCGCGAGCGCTCCATCCGCCGCGCGCCCTACGAGCCGCGCATCGTGCGGCTCGGGGATGGCCGCGAGGTCGAGGTGCTCTTCTCGCGGCAGCGAATCTCGCTCGGCACTGAGATCGGGCTCGAGGAGTTCAGGCTGACCTCGCATGTCGGCGGCTTCACGGGCGCGCAGGGGTCGATCCGCGACTACATGAGCCGCGTGCGCTTCCGCGATTCCGCGGAGGGCGGCGTGCAGGAAGGCTGGAGCGAGGCGGAGAGCGTCAGCATGAACGCTCCGATCCTCCACAACCGCCTGTGGTTCTTCCAGGCGCAGTGGGACCCGCCCGACACCAACGCGCCCGAGGGCCAGCGCCCGAGCCTCGGCCTCAACTACACCGTGCTCGGCGTCGGCAACCGCAACGGCGTCTACACGCAGCTCCTCGGCTGCTGCATCGCCGTGGCGGGCATGGTCTACGCGTTCTATGTGAAGCCCGTCCTGAAGCGGCGCAGGCAGGAGGAAGTCCTCGCTGCGCTCGCGCGTTCGAAGTCAGGCGCCGCATCGGGCGCCTCCAAGGAAGGAAAGGCGTCGTGAACCCGATCACCCTTCGATCGATGCGCAGCGCGTGGCTCGCGGCGCTCGTCCTCGTCTCTGCGGCGCTCCTCGCGTTCGTGCCCGCGCAGCGCGCGGCACACGCCCAGAGCGCGGCTGGCGCGAAGACCTTCGCGGAGTCCGTCGACCTTCGGCCGCTCGGCACAGTCGCCGTCCAGAGCGACGGCCGCATCAAGAGCATGTCGAGCTTTGCGAACGAGATGATGGGCTATGTCTCGGGGCCGCGCAAGATCGCGGGCCAGACACCGCTCTTCACCTACTTCGACATGCTCTTCCGCCCCGATGCGTACCGCGACGCGGATGCCATCTTCGTGAAGGGCTCGGGCCCGCGCAAGCGCATCGTCGACCGCGTGCTGACCATCGAGGACACGCCCGAGATGCGCGAGCGCATGCGCGCCTTCGAGGAGAGCGGGCTCATCAGCGAGACGCTCCTCCTGAAGCCCGAGGTGGTCGAACTCCTGCGCGAGATGCGGCAGGACCTGATCCGCACGGCGAAGGTCGTCGATGCGGTCGACTCGGCCATCACGGTCAAGAGCCCGCGGTTCCTCCTCTCGAAGCTTCGCATCGTCCCGCGCGGCGACGGCGACCTCAACGAGCAGTGGCACGGGATCGACTCCGTGATGTTCGCAGACGGCGAAGTGCCGCTCCCGGGCTCGATGCTTCTGCAGGCCGAGAAGGGGCCCGCGCCAGCCGACCTCACGCCCGCGCAGCTCGCATCGGTCGCCGATCCGTGGCGCGCCTTCGTCGCGGCGTGGCTTCGCGTCGACGCGGAGGGCGTCAACAAGGCCGTCGCCGACCTCGCCGCGGCGCTGCCTGCGATCGACCCTGCGAACTATCCCGACCAGAACCGCCTCTCGTGGGAGTACTGGTACTTCGCGAACGGCCACATGACGAAGGTGTGGCTCGTCTATCTCGCTGCGTCCGTGCTCCTCCTCATGGCCTTCGTGTGGAAGTGGAGGACGGCGAAGATCCTCGGCTTCGGCGTGTTCGGGCTCGCGGTGCTGCTGCACACGGCCGCCGTGATGCTGCGCTGGTACATCGCCGACCGATGGCCGAACTCGAACATGTTCGAGGCCGTCACGACGGCGGCGTGGATGGGCGCGCTCGGCGCGGTGTTCATCGAGTGGTGGACGCGTCGCACCGCGATGTCCGGCCTCTTCGCGCTCGGCGGAGCGATCTCAGGCATGGTCGCGCTGATGGCTGCGTACTTCCTGCCCGTCCAGCTCAATCCGAACATCACGAACATGATGCCCGTGCTCCACGACATGTGGCTCTACATCCACACGAATGTCATCATCTTCAGCTATGTGCTGATCTTCATGGCGGCCGTGTCGGCGGGGCTCTACATCGTGTACCGCACATTCGGAGGCGCGCCCACCTATGCCAAGGTCGGCGGCGCGGCGAGCCTGATCGTGGCAGGGCCGAACGGCGAGCAGCGCATGGTCGACGGCCGCGCGGGGTTCGGCGAGATCCTCGACGGCGTCACGATGGTGCTCATGGAGGTCTCGTTCGTGCTTCTCTGGGCGGGCATCGTGATGGGCGCGATCTGGGCCGACCACTCCTGGGGCCGGCCGTGGGGCTGGGACCCGAAGGAGGTCTTCGCGCTGAACACATTCCTCGTCTTCGCGCTGCTCGTCCATGTGCGCATGAAGGCCAAGGACAAGGGCATGTGGACGGCGTGGCTTGCAGTGATCGGCGCGGCCGTGATGCTCTTCAACTGGATCGTGATCAACTTTGTGATCACGGGATTGCATTCGTACGCGTGAGCCGGTCGCGCGCTCCCCGTTCGTGGGAGCGCCGCGAAGCGCGTCGACGGAGACGCGGCGGAAATCCGCCCGAGTGGCGGCATCTCGCGTGATGGCGCGTGCAGTCCTGCGTAGCGGGCGGCATGGACACTCATGCTCCCGCCCTTTCCCTGGGCTTGCTATCGGTAGGCGCGCTGATCGCTTCTCCCGCTCGCGCAGAGTGCCCGGAACTGCCCTGGCGGGACGGTGTGCAAGTCGCGATCGGATTCGACCAGTCGCCGACTGCGGCCGCGTCGATCGACCTCGACGGCGACGGCACGGTGGGCGCGCGCGACCTCTCCGCGATCCTCTCGGCGTGGGGCGGCTGCCCGTAGGCGGCGCGACAAGTTTCCATCAATGAAGCGGGCGGGGCGCTTCGGAGATGCCGGAGCGCCGGGCGGCCGCGGGCAGGGCAGGTGCTGCCTGCCTTGCGCCCCTCGGATCTTCGGCCCGAGCGAATATGTGACGTTGCTCAGATTTTGAGTTGATCAGGCTTGTCATTCGCGTATCTTCGCAATGACGGCTTCGCTGGCCTCCTCTCCCGCCAGCTCTCAACCACGACTCCCCGCCGTTGCATGTCTTCGGGAGTCGAACAATCGATCGCGCGGACTTGCACAAACCACGTTGCATTCGGCTGTTTGTTTCGCCGTGTCCGCTGAGAGGCGATCCATGCGGGTGTATCCCGCAGAAAGGCTGAGTCCACCATGGCTCATCCACTCCGCAAGGGCGGCT
>JBIKTI010000386.1:0-3159 GCA_044348205.1 Phycisphaerales bacterium
CGTGCCGAGCAGATGATCGCGGCGCCTGTCCTCGCGGCGAACTGCTCGAGCTTCAAGGTCGAGTGGACCTATGACGACGGGGTGGGGCGGTCGTGGGTGGGGCCCGCGGGGTTTGGCCCGAGCGGCGCGATCTCGGGCGGCGAACCGATCGGCATGTATGTCCGCCCAGGCGCCGAGCGCCCGTGGTTCGGCCTTGACGACGGCACCGCAACCAGCGCAGTGCGACCGCTGTCGAACGCGCCGCTCTTCACGAACGCGGGAACGATCGGCTCATGGGGCGCGGTCGGAGTGCCCCTCGTCGTCTCGGACGGCACCCAGCCGCTGACCTCGTCGGTCGAAGGCGCCCTGAACCCATCGGGCGGCGCGCCGATCTGGACGACGAGCAGCGCGCAGGGCTCGAAGCGCGTCTATCAGGCCGTCTTCGGCATGAACCAAAGCGACGCAGCGGTCATCTCGCCCGCCGCGACCACGCGAGGTCCGTACACGCCTCTCCCAAGCGCGCTGCGCATCACCATGCGCCTGCACGACCCGCTCGGCCGCATCGAAGGCGGCCGCGAATTCCAGTTCATCGTGAACCTGCCCCAGCGCTGACCGCAGGGCAAGGGCGCACAGTGTCAACAGTCAGGAGCAACCGACATGAAGCCGCACGCCATCATGGGCATCAGTTCGAACCGCACGCGCCGTGGCAACACGATCGTGCTGGTCACGGCGATCCTCGTGCTCCTCGTGATCATCGCGACGGCCTTCGTGGGCCGCACCCGCGCCGTGCGCCAGATCTCCGCGGCGCAGCAGTCGTCGGCGGGCCGCGACGGCCGCGCTGAGTCGATCGCGCGCAATGTGGCAGCCGAGATCGGCGAGGCGCTCTTCGCGAAGCCCGTCGATACGACTGATCCGTTCGTGCGCACAGACACATCGGTGACGCCCGCGATCGGCATCGCCAGTTCCTCGTGGCCGCGCCTCGCGCCCACGCTCGATGCGCCGCGCTACTCGATCGACCGCGATGTGCTGCCCATCGCTGGCGCGACGAACCCCGTCGCAGGCGACGGATTCCCCGACTTCCCCTACAACATCGCGCCCTACGAGACGAAGGCGTGGACGAACTGGCCAGACCAGTTCGGCGGCGCGAGCCCGTGGCCCTTCGGCGCTGGTTCCCCGGGCGGAACGCTGGTCGACGCGAATGGCAACGCCATCGGCGACGGCAACCCCTACGGCAACCCTGGCATGGGCGACTCGCGCTGGCTCCGCTCGACGGAACCCGTGCGCGTGGGCGTCGACCAGAACGCAGACGGCATCTCCGACCTCTTCACCTTCTCGCACTGGCAGCACCTCTCGTGGCTGCCGACAGCGAACAACGGCTGGCGCGTGGTCGCCGACATCTCAGACATCGGCGCAAATGTCGTCGACAACATGAACGAGGCGAGCACGCCGCCCTATGCGGTGGCGTGGCCCTACGAGCAGTGGCTGCCTGGCGTCGTGCCGAACCCGATCGCCAGCACGGCCGACTTCATCTCGCGCCGCAACCAGTGGTTCTTCGACTATCCGAGCGTCTACGCGAACCCAGCGCTCGCGCTGCCGAACTTCTTCCGCCTGCGCGACCTCGGCCGCCCGACCGACGAGTTCAAGCCCGACACCGCGCGCAATGTCATCTCGCGCACCTTCGCGGACTCGGACGGCGACGGCTTCACGGACAGCTTCTGGTTCCTCGCGCCCGTCGGCGCAGACCGCGGCGTGCGCACGCTCGTGGGCGTGTCGGTCGTCGACAACTCAGCGCTCCTCAACGCGAATGTCGCCACCAAGTTCAGCTTCGGCTACGGCGCGGACCCCTCGATCGGCCTGAACAACCCGATCGACGGCACCGCTGGCCACACGCCCGCAGACCTCGCGCTTGTCACAAGCAACGCCGAGTTCGAACCGTTCTTCGACGAGCGCAACACAGTCGGGTTCTTCGACGGGCCGATCAACCAGAGCGCGACGAACCCGACTGGCGGCACCTTCCCGACCTACTGGACGGGCACGCCGCAGATCGCGCTTCCGAACAGCCAGATCCGCTTCGACCGCGAGCGCTTCGGCGACCGCGTGAACGCGCTCGGCAACCCGATCAACGCGCCGATGTCGTTCCTGCAGGCGATCGGCATGCGCACGGCGAACGGCCTCACCGACGGCGGCGTGCCGCTCGCTGGTCTTCCGCTGCGCGACACCACGCTTCCTGCGCCGCTGCAGGGCTCCTTCGAGAGCCAGCGCGAGCGCCGCGCGTACTTCAAGATCGCCGGCATCGACCCAGAGCGCCCCGCCTTCGGCCTGACGCCCTTCGACGCGGCAGACGAGTACGAGCTGCGCGCGCTGCACGGCAACAACCTGCCGTTCAGCCTCTCTCGCTTCGAGCAGGCCGTCAGCTACTACAGCCCGTCCCTGCAGGGCGTCGCAGCGGGCGACTTCCAGTTCCTGCGCGCCTCGCCCATGCGCGAGGAGTCGAGCGAATACCTCGACCAGCTCGACGCGCGCCAGCTTCTCGTCGACAACCGCCGCAAGCTGACCATGTTCAGCGGCGCGCGCAACGAGACGATGCCGCCGGCGCTCTGGACGAGCCCGTACTACGAGGAGACCTTCAACTACCTGAACCCGCGCGGAACCGTGCCCGCGCCGACGAGCCCCGACTGGGTGCCGTTCCAGGCAGCGAACCGCGCGGAGTACGACCGCCAGAAGCTGAAGATCGACCTGCGCGCGCCGATGTTCGTCGACGCGAACGGCGCGCCGCAGATCACGCGCAACCCCTTCCGCGGCCTCCAGTGGCGGCGCGACCTCGCGCGGGTCCTCGAGAGCTCCCTCGCCCGCGCCATCGACGCGGACGGCGACGGCACCCTCGACACCTGGAGGAGCTACTACGGCACGCGCGAGGCAGACTACAACCGCACGCTGTCGATGATCGCAAGCTACATCGCGAACCTCGACACCGCGAGCGACGAGCCCGTGACGCTCGGCACCTCTGGCGTGGCGCTCGACCTTCCGCTCTATCCGAACCAGCCCATCGTCGACCCGAACGGCTACTTCCCGCCGCAGACGGACGCCATGCCCGACCCGATCGATGTCGACCGCTTCTACATCGGCATGGAGAAGCAGCCCTTCATCATGGAGGTCTTCGTCGGCGTCGTGTGGCCGAAG
>JBIKTI010000535.1:0-3154 GCA_044348205.1 Phycisphaerales bacterium
TTCCCATGGAGACCACAGTGCGGCATTGATGTCATAAGATCGGTAAAAGTAACGAAAAGGTTCGCTGCGGGTACGGCCCACAACATGCAACACATTCACCGATGGGCCGAGGTCATCCCACGGGTGGTCGTCGTCGATTTCGTGATGGACACCAACGACCTCGAGGTTCGCCACCTCATTCAGCTTGGCAAGGTATCCGCGCATCGCTGCCTCGCAGCGCTCAGCAGTGATATCGCCGGATAGCACCTCCTGCTCAAGATCCTTAAAGAATGGTGTCTTGTCGTCGCGCAGCTCTGGAGTGATCCAGTTCTCCGGGTAGAGGAAGATCTTGCGATTGGCTTCCCATAGCCGGTAACTTTTCATCCACTTCCACTGGCGCCACGAGTTTGGCGCAGACAGGTCTCCCTTCTCATCAGACGTGATGATGACCTGAGGTTTCTCCAGGTTCAGAAAAGCGCGCTGCACAAACATCTGCGTGCTGCCGATGGCCTGCTTGATGCGTGAGGTCATCGCACAGGAATTTGTTTCGACGTCGATGAGGAAGTAACGAAGCAGATCGTTGGTCGACGTCCAACGTCGGGGATTGGGATAGTCCTGACCGTTGACTTGGACAACGAAAGGCTGAGTGCGAGCAGCGTCCTCGAGCAAGTACGCCACCAGTGCGTCGCGTTTGCGCTCACGCCATGCATCCTGCAACGGAGTGAGCACAGCAAGCCATGCCACCCGTTCGTACTTGGCCTTGGCCGCAGCCATCACGGCACTGGCTGTTTCACGCTCGGGGCCGCTGCGGCTGGCCCACACCGCGGCGGTGGCAGCCTGCACCCCAAGCCGCTTGATCTGGGCCGCAGCCTCGACCAGCCGGCGCAGGAAGATCGGATCCTGATATGTCGCCGGGTCATCGCCATCGAGTGTCTTGAGGGTTACAGCATCAATGCCAGTAAGAGCGGTGGCATGACCGCGCACAACATCGATGCTCTGACCGTCCGCGGCTGCCCCCACGAGGTCCTCGGGCGTGCTGCTCGGTACGGCGGGAGCGGCGCCGAGGGCCGCGGCCAGTGCACGGGATACGGCCAGCAGGTCCCTGCGAACGGCTGCCCAGCGAAGCAGGCCAACCCAGCCGGCCACAAGCGGCGCGGGGGGGGGAGCATCAACTGGAAGTTTGGTGAGTTGCAGCCCCATCACGTCGGGGTGGGCTAACAACCACGCCAGTTCCTTGTCGGAAAAGCCCAGGATTCCCACAACACGGGCCATCTTGATCACCCGACGGTACGCCTCAAATAGACGTGGGAATGCGCCTGGTATGACGGCCTGCTGGAACGACCCATCCTGGTCTCGTTCGAGCAGGGTTGGCTCGGTGAACGCATCCAACAGAGGGCCGGTGTCATCACTGAATGCCAGAAGCTGCTTGACCTGCGCGGGGACAAGCCTTGTGGTGACGGCCAGCGCGGAGACGACCACACCCGCGGGTGTGGCGGCGGGGTTGGTGCGCAAACCTTCACGCATCGCAGCGAGAGCCGTGGCGATCAACTCGTCGGTGGGCGCCAGGGGCGAGTCCGTACGCGCATTGAGTAGGAAATCCTGCTCAATGATCGACACTCCGCAGCTGCGCAGCAGATCGAGCAGTTCGAGAAGGTCCAGCAGGTCTGCCGGAGAGGCGAATGGATCGGCAAGAACTGGTTCTAGCAGTTCTGCAATCAGCAGCAATTCGGCCAGGGGGAGACGAACTGCCCTGGCGAACTCAGCCCACGCCACCAACTGCGAGAGAGTCGATAGGTCGTTGGTACTGCCTGTGCGCCCCAAAAGTGCGCTGAGATCCGCTTCGTTGATGGCCAGGGCAGCCAGCAGCGAAGCGGGATGGCTGGCGAGATCGCTGCCGTCAGGTTGCGGGTTGAATGCTGGGTCTGGCACGCCAGACAGGGATCTGGCCTGGAAAAGCACGGCGTATCTGGACGGTGCCGCTGCAGAGAGAGACGTTGGATCGGTAGGGTTGGGTCTGCCGACAACGGGCAGCTCCCCGAACCAGGTGGCCAGCTGCTCAGCTCCCACACCGAGCCGATCAGCGAGACGACCGGCACCGTGCAGGGCCACCAATGCGTCGCCATTCAGGGCACCTGCGCCGATCCGGTCTGCTCGCAGCAGCAGGTCCAACTCCCATCGGTCCCAAGGCGTGTGCCTGGAGAGCCGTAAGAAGCGGTGCATTCGGTCGAGCACCCTCGGAGTCACTGCGTCGAGAGTTTGCAGATTCAGGTCTGCGCTGGTAGCAGGCCGTGTTAGATGCACCTGCGGATCGCCCTCTGGAGTGATCCAGGAGCACTGAAGGAGCAGTTGTAGCTGCAGATAGGAAATCTTCGTGCGCTCCATGACTTCCAGAACGGGGATGGATGCGCGGGTGGAGTCGAATCCCCAGTACCCGTCCTGGTCGCTGGCGGCCTCCATGGGCGTTGAGATCAACCCAGCCTCATGCACCGAGATGCCGAAGAACTCCGCTGCGATGTCGTTCGGTTGTGCTGTTCCAAGAACCCTCATCAGCTGCCAGCGTGGTACGCCTAGGTGTTGCAGCAACGTGCGGATTTGATCGGCCCACAGGTCGTACGCCGACGAGATTGGGATATCAGAGTTGCGAAGCAGATCGTAAACGGTATCGTCTTGGTGCTCCGGGGCAGCGCGCAGTTCGTCGGCAGGTAGTGTCGTCTGTAGGTCACCATGGCCCTGCGAACCTGGAAAAGTTCTCTCCAGCACCTCATTGGTAAGGTCGATGAACGGCAACGGGGTCTCAGTGTTCGGACAGTTGAGCTTCACCTTGGTCAGATCCGGTCGGCGATTGCTCAGGACGTCCAACACGGTTCCCCCCCCGGTGCTGGCGTTATGACTATCCAGGAAACGAAATACATCAGCCAGGTATGCCGCAGGGCCATAGACAGAAGCGCAATGCGGACAGTCGCATGCGTCAAGCGATCCAAACAGCAGCTCCAGATCGGGCAGATCTGAGAGGACCCTCTCCCGCAACGCGGCTGTGATGACCTGCGGAGCCAGTGCTGCCGGCATCGTGGACTGCACCTCTGCGCGAAGCTCGCCAATTCGTTGCAAAACCTGTGCGTACTGGAACTCTGCGTATCCGTGAATGGACGAAGCCAGCGACTCCTTGACTCCGGCT
>JBIKTI010000057.1:0-9488 GCA_044348205.1 Phycisphaerales bacterium
CTCGGCGCAGCGCTGGAGTCCTCGTGGCGGCCGTGGCGGCGGCGCTCGCGGCGGCGCCCATGCAGCGCGCCGCGTCTGCGCAGGAGACTGTGCCCGCGATCGCAGACTCGCCGACCGCGCAGACCCTCTTCGACGACGCCGTGTCGCAGGCGGCGGGCAACCCAGCGGAGGCGGCCCGACTCGTGCGACGGCTGCTCGACGAGTACCGCGGGCAGGTGCTGCGCGTGGCGCGCGACCCCGACGAGCGCTTCGCGAGCGTCGCGGACGAGGCGGAGCGGCTGCTGCTTGCGAACCCCGAGGTCCTCGCGAGGTTCCGCGCTGCGGAGGGGCGCGCTGCTGAGCGCATGCTCGAGTCGGAAGGCGCGCGCGCGACCGCGGCGTCCCGCAGGCTCACGCGGGCGGGGCTCGTGGCGTCGCTTTCGCTTGCGGAGCGCGCGCTTCTGCGCGATGCGCCCGACGAGGTGCGCGCGATCCTCCTGCGCGTGGCGTCCCACCCCGATCTGGCGGGGCGTGAGCGCGTGGCTTTCGAGGCCTTCGGCGCGATGGCTGCGCGCCGGGTCGGCGACATCGCAGCGGCGGACGCGGCGCAGCGCAGCCTGGAGAATCTCCGCGACGGCGCCACGCCCGAACTCGTCGCGGAGATCGACCGTGCGCGCGCGCAGATCGAGCGCACGGCGCAGCGCACAGCGGGGGCCACGGCGCGGAGCCCGCTCGTCGCAAGCGGCGCTGCCGAAGTCCCCAACTCCGACTGGCGCGAGATCTGGTCGGTCGAGCTCGATGCCACGCTCTTCCGCCGCATTTTCGACGGCGCAGCGTCCGCAGTCGGCGCGCGCGCCATCGAGCGCGCCCGGCAGGACGCGAACTGGATGACGGCGGTCCCGACCGTGCTTGGGCGCACGGTCTATCTCTGCGAGGGGCAGCGTGTGCGGGCTGTCGATGTCGACTCGCGCGACGAGCGCTGGTCGCGGCCGCTCGGCGGCGTGGGAGTCGAGCGCGATGTCGGCGGCGCGGTCGACCTCTCCGCGGTCGCCGTCGACGAGGGCGCCCTCGTCGTCTTCGGCGGCCATGCCTTCCCAAACGCCCGCAGCGGCCCCGCGCGCGTGTGGTGCCTCGAGCCCGAGGACGGCGCCGTGCGGTGGTCGGTCGACCTCGACGGACACGAGCGCCGCGCCGACTTCGATGGGCTCTACCCCGTGGGTGCGCCGCTCCTCCTGCCCGATGTCGTCGTCGTCGCGGCGCGGAAGTCGACGCAGCGCCTCGAGCAGGTCGACTGGATCGTGGCGCTCGACAGGGCCGACGGCTCCGTGCGCTGGGCGAGCACGGTGGCAGGCGCGCCGAGCACGCGCATGACGGCCGCGCGGCGCCACGCTGGGCTTGCGCGCGATGGCGACGCCGTCGTCGTGTCGAGCCCGCTCGGCGTGACGGCGCGCATCCGCGCAGACGACGGTTCGATCGAGTGGCTGCGCAGGGTGGCCGTGCCGCTGCGCGAGACGCGGGGCTCCACCGAGCCGTGGGAGTTCGGCGGGCCTGTCGTCGCGGGCGACCGGGTGATCGTGCTCTCGCCCGACGAGTCCGAGGTCCACGCGCTCGACGGCGCGACGGGGCGGCTCGTCGAGGCGCGCCCCGCGGGGCTTGGCTCAGGCTGGGAGGCGCCGCGCTATCTGGTCGCGGCAACGGTGGCGCCTTCGGGAGCGGGCGATGCGGCGGCGCGGCGCATCGTCCTCGGGATCGGGGGCGACATCGTCGCCTACGACCCGCGCGATCTCGGGCGGCGCCTCTGGGCGTTGTCCGACACGCTGCGCGCTGGTGGCGTCGCGCGCACGGGTGTCGAGAACCGCTCGGGCGTGCGCGGCCGCGTCAGCGTTGCGGGCGACACTGTGCTCGTCCCGGGCGTCGATGACTTCCTCGTGCTCTCGCTCGAGACGGGCGCGCTGCGCGCCCGCATCGAGGGCCAGCGCCCCGCGAACGCGGTGCTCCTCGAGGACCGCATCGTCGCAGCGGGCGACGACGCGCTTCGCATCCTCATGCCGAGCGACCGCGCGGAGTCGATCCTGCGCGCGCGGCTCGCTGCATCGCCCGACGACCCTGGCGCGGCACTGGCCCTCGTCGAACTGGCGCAGGCCACGGGGCGCACTGCGCTCGCGCTCGATGCGGCGCGCGCGGGCGTCTCGGCGGTGGGCAGGGGTTTCGGCGGCGAGGCGATCCGCAGGGCGCTCCTCGACCAGCTCATCGAGCTCGCCTCTGCGAAGCCCGATCTCGGAGAGGAGCTCTTCCTGCTCGCGGAGCAGCTGGCCGACACGCCAGCGCTCCGCGTGCGCATGGCGCTTGCGCGCGGCGAGTTCCTGCGCGGAACGGGCCGCGTGGCGGAGGCGATCCGCGGCTGGTCGGCCCTCGCGGCAGACCCCGTCCTCTCGCGTGAGTTCGTTGCGGAGGAGGGCGTCGCCCGCAGCGCGCGCACCGATGTCCTTCGCAGAGTCGCCCGCGCGACCGCACGCGATGTCGATGCGACGGCCGCGCTCGACGAGTCGGCCGCACGCGACCTCGCCGCCCTCGGCGCAGCGGGCGCCACAGACGCCCGTCTGGCCGAGTTCGTGCGCGACAGGCCGCGCACGGCCGCTGCGGCCGAGGCCGCGCGCATGATCGCAGCCCGCGCTGAGCTGCGCGTCGGCGAGGCCGCGCTGCAGGCCGCGCTCCACGACTGCCTCGTGCCGCCCGCGCGGCTCGACCTCGTCGATGCCCTCGTCGAAGAGCTCGCGCGCCGCGCGCCCAACGCGCCCGCCGCAGACGCGATCCGCCGCCGCGCCGCTGAACTCCTCGTCGCAAGCGGCCGCGATTCGCCGCTCCTCGGGGCGCGCACGCAGCGCTTCCCCGCGGTCGGTGCAGAGCCAGGCGCGGGCCTCGACCTCCGCAGCAGGCTCGTCCGCCTGACGGGAAGCGCGTTCCTCTCGCGCGACCCGTCGATGGTGCTCGCGGTCGGCGACGGCGCGCTCATGCGGCTCGACGCGCGACAGCAGGCAGGTGGCGGTGAAGGCGCTGGTGAAGGCGGTGCGGGTGGCGCGCTCGAGCCCATGTGGCGGCTTCGTCTCGACGATCGCGACCCGACGGTCCTTCATGCGGGCGAGCGGATCGTGCTCTGGCAGTCGCTCCCGGGCGTCACCGAGTCGGCCATGGTGATCGACCCGGCGAGCGGAGTGGTCGAACTCTCGACGCCGCGCACCGCCGAGCTGTGGACGGTCGGCGAGGGCGGCGCAGAGCGGCCCGGCGCAGCCACGAATCCGGACGGCGGCGCCTTCGTCTCCGCGCAGGTGCTTCCGTTCTGCGACGGCGAGACGCTGGCGCTCGTGCGCCGCAACGGCGATCTCGCGCGCTTCGCTGTGGGCGGGCCGCGCGAGGCGCCACGGCTCGTGCGCGGCGCGCTGCAGCAGGTGTTCAGCGCGTCGCTCGACGACGGCGTCCTCGCGCTTGGTGGTCGCGGCGGGCAGCGCAGCGACCCGCGGCCGCAGGCTCTCTTTCTCGACGCCCGCTCGCTCGAGCCGCTCCAGTCTGTCGAGCCCGTCAGCGGGCAGGAAGTGCGCTGGGCCCGCGCGAGCGCGCTCGGCGAACTCTTCGTCGGAACCGCAGCAGGCATCGAGCGCTGGTTGACGGGCGCAGACGGCGCGCCGCGGGCCGAGCTCGTGACCTCTTCGAACGACGCAGCGGCGACGGACGCGCCGATCCTTCTCGGCCCACGGCTTGTCGTGCTCGACCGCAACGACAGGCCGCTCCTGCTGCCGCTGTTCGACGGGCCGATCGCCGCGGTCGAGGAACCAGAGCCCGCTGTTCCCGACGAGTTCGGCCCATCGCTCTCGCTGCGCGGGCTGCTGCCGCTCCCGCAGGGCCTTCTCATCCACCTCGAGCACCGCTGCATCCTCCTCGGCCACGACGGCAGCATCGTCGGCGTCGACTCGACCGCGGGCGAGCGCAACTTCACCTTCGTGCTCCCCACGCGCGACGCGCTGCTCCAGTTCAACGGCCTCGGCGGGCGGCAGGTCCCTGGGGCGGGCGCAGGAACCTTCCGCATCGACTTCTCGTATCTCGTCCAGAGGCTCGACCCTGCCAGGGGGCTTCGGCTCGACGGGGTTTCGCTTGAAGTGCGTTGTCCAAACCAGCGCGCAGACAGGGCGCTCGTCGTCGACGGGTGGCTGCTCTTGTCCTCAAGTCAGGGAACAACCGCCGTGCCGCTTCCCGCAGATGGTGGGTAGGCTCCGCCCCGTTCGTCACCTCAAACAGTCCAGAGGGGTTGACAGGCGGCCATTCGGACGCGACAACTCCCCCCGTACCTCGGCCAACGGCCATGCGGGGCGGCTCTCGTGTCGTCCAGGCTCGCATGGGAGGCACGATCCGGCCTTTCGGTCGTGTTCCGTTCAGCAAACGGGGGGCTCCGTCCGATAGAGGCGGCTGCAGGGAACTGAGGCGGGCGACCGCCACGATTGCCACAGGATTCAGACGACCATGACTTCGCTTCCCACCGACCGTCACGATACCGCGACCTTCATCCTGCCCTCTGCGGAGCAAGCGCTCTGCTCGAGCGACTTCAGGGGCGACTTCAGGGGCGACTTCAGGGGCGACTGCAGTTGCGTCGGTTCGTACCTCTACATGGTGGGTCTCGAGGACCTGCCGGGCATCGGCGCAGCGTGCGGCGTCGCCTCGATCGGCGTGATCGCCCGCGATGAGGACGAGGACGCCGACTTCGAGATCGACGACGACGACGACTTCGGCGAAGAGGACGACTTCGGCGACGAGGATTCCGAGCTCGACGATGAGGAGGAGGAAGAGGAAGAGGAGGAGGAGGACGACTTCGACGACCTCGATGAGGAAGAGGAGGAGGAAAAGGAAGAGGAAGAGGAAGAAGAGGAAGAGGAAGAAGAAGAAGGGGACGACAAATTCGGCGACGAGGACGAGGACTTCCTCGACGACGAGGACCTCGACGACGAAGACGAGTGAGCGACGAGTGAGCGACGAGTGGGCGCTTGCGCCTGATCGGTTGCCCGCTCAGCGGCGCAGGCCGCGCGCGGGCGCGAGTGTCACGCGAGTCAGGCGCGCCTTGCCGCGCTCGGGCGCGAAGAGCAGCATCGCGGGTCGCCCATCGGGCGCCCGAATCGAACGCGGAATCGCCAGTTGCGGGAGAACGACCGCAGCATCGCTTGGCTCCGCCGCCACAAAGCCTGTCTCAAGGACGACGCGTCCGTCCGCGAGCGCCATCGCGTGCTGTGCGTCGAGCCTGGCCCACGCGAGGCAGCGGATCCGCAGCGGCACAAGCGAACCCTCGGGCGTCGCCCGCACGATCGAGCCCACTTCTGGATGGAAGAAGAGATAGCCGGTGCCCGCGGAGGCTCCCATGCCTTCGAAGCTGTCGAACTGGCCCTGCGGCGTCGCCATCTGCGCGACGACGGCGTCGTCTGCGCGGTCGCTGAGCTCGATGCGGCGGATGGCGGGGGACTCGCCCGCACTGGCGCCCGCCGCTGCGAGTTCCGCGAGGTCGGCCAACACGAGTTCGGCGATGCCATCGCGCACCGCGAAGGCGTAGAGCATGGTGCCGTCGGGGCTGAGCGCTGGGAAGAGGTGGCTGCGGAACCCATCGCCACCGACCCTGAGCGTGCTACCCCCCGCGCGCACGACGACATCGAACGCGCGTTCGCGGACATCGCGTGTCGCGTAGGCGAGCGCTCCCGACTGGCCGAGCGTCGCGAAGGCGTTCACGCGGCCGTCCTGCACCAGCCACTCTGGCTCGTAGCCTTCGCTTCCGCGCGGCGCTCCCCAGCGGATCCGCCCGATCCAGCGCGCGCCGTCGGGGCGCGGACTCTCGATGAGCACGCCAGCGTCGTCGGCCGCGCGGCCGAGCACAAGGCCGCTCGCCGTCTCGCCAAGGCGGACGATGCCGCGCTCGTCGAGGCGGTAGAGCGCGATGCGCGATGCCCGCGGCGCACGCTGGCCGGGCCGCGCGAGCGCCGTGGCCATGTCGGGCGGGTCGCCCGTCTGGACGGCGAGGAAGCGTCCGTTCGGCGAGATCACAGGCAGCGTGAAGCCGTCTGTCTCGACCGTGCCGAGCTGCAGGAACTCGAGCGAGGGCAGCGCAGCGACGGCTCCAGCGCCGGCACTGCGGACGCCGGGCGGAGGCACCTCCGACACGCGCTCGCCGCGCGCGCCCTGATCGATGGCGCGCTCTGCAGCCGAAGCGGCCTCGGAGGATTCAACCTGCGGCACCCGCACGGCGCAGCCCGACGCCAGCGCCAGAAGCGCTGTGAACAGCACCCACAGCGCGGAGTCACTCGGCCGACGCATCGCTGGCGCCTGAACCGCCCGTGCCTGCGCCCGTGTCTGCGCCCGACGCGGCGTCCTGCGCCGCCTTTCCGCTCTTGATCTCCTCGAAGAACTTGCTCTCCTTGAGGAGCTCCTGCGAGCCCTTGTCGAGAGGCTCCTGCAGCATGCGCAGTCGCTCGCGCTCCTCGAGGTTGAAGTTGCCGTCGTTGGCGTCGGGGTTCTCGACGACGAGCGGCACGAGGAACACCACGAGCTCGACCACTTCCTTCGAGCGCTCGGTCGAGCTGAAGGCCGCGCCGAGGATCGGGATGTCGCCGAGGAACGGGATGCGGCGGTCGATCTGCGTCTCCTGCTCGCGGCGGATGCCCGAGATCACGATGGTCTGGCCGTTCTTGACGGTGACTGTCGTGTTGGTCTCGCGACGGTCGACGACGGGGTTCGAGTTGATCGTGGTGGTCGACAGGTTCGAGAGGAGGATCTTCACCTCCATCGCGACATTGTTCTCCTGCGTGATGCGCGGCCGGACATTGATGCCGACGCCGACGAACTGCTGATCGAAGTCGGTGGTGGTGCCCGCAGCGCCAGAGGTCTCGCCCTGGAGGAACGACACATCGCTGCCCGCCTCGAACTTCGCCTCCTTGTTGTCGGAGGTGAAGACGCGCGGCTGCTGCAGGATGCGCACGCTGTTGTCGGTGGAAAGCGCCTGCAGGAAGAACGCGAGGTCGTCGGTGGTCGAGATCGTGAGTGTGCTCGAGTTGAACCACGGGTTCGCGAAGTTGTTGTCGCTGTCGCCCGTGCCCGACTTCTCGAGCTCGAGGCCGATGTTGCCCGTGACCGAGTTCTCCGATCCGTTGAGCGGCGAGGCGAAGTCGCCCACCCTGCCGATGCGCGCGCCCCAGGAAAATCCGTCGCCGACCTTCACCTCGGCGAGGACGGCCGTGATCATCACCTGTCGGCCCGGCTTGTCGAGGTCCTCGATGATCTCGATGACCTTCTTCTCGACCTCCGGCGGCGCCATCACGAGCACCGAGTTCTGCGAGGCGTTCGGCACGATGCGGCTGCGCCCGATGAGGCCGCTGACCTCGGTCGGCGTTCCGCCCGCTCCCGTCGCGCCCGCGCGGCCGCCCTGCCACGGGAAGCGGAGCTGGTTCGCCGCGCCGCCGCCGCCCGTTCCGCCCGTTCCGCCCGTTCCGCCCGTGTCCTCGCCGCCGAGGCTCTGGCTGAGCCCAGTGAGGCCCTCCTCGGGAAGTCGGAGGCCAGCCTCCGTGCCCGACTGGGCGAGCAGCGTGTTGAGGATCTCGCTCAGCTCGACCGCGCTCGCGTGCTTGAGCGGCACATTCTTGGGAAGGCCAGAGGTGAACGGCTGGTCGAGGTCGTCGATCCAGCGGTCGAGCCATTCGAAGTTGTCGGGGGTCTTCGAGATCACGACGAGGCGGTTCGAGTCGGGATACGCCTCGATCGAGAAGATGTTGGCGACCGCCGCCGTCGGCGACGACTCGCCCGTCCCGCCGCCCTGCGGCGTCAGGATGCGTCCGCCCGCTGCCGCGCGGTTCGTGATGCCCGAGCCTCCGCCGCCCGAGCTGCTGCCGAGGAGGACGCCAAGGAGGTCGCGCACCTTGGCGGGGTCCGCGTACTTGAGGTCGTAGGTGCGGAAGATGCTGCCCTGCGCGTTCGGCGGGAGGTCCCACGCGCCGGAGATCAGCCGCTCGATCTCCATCAGCTGCGCAGGCGTGGCGCGGACGGTGATCGAGTTCATCGACTGAAGCACGCTCACGATCGGGCCTGCGCCAGGGCCGCCGCCGCCTGCGGGCTGCCCGGGCTGAGGCACGGGCTGGCCCCGCTGCGTGCGCTGCTGCGTGCGCGCGGCGGACGAGCGGCCTGAGCCGTCGTCTGCGAAGATCTCGTTGATCAACGAGGCGATCGTCGACGCATCCTGGTACTGGAGGCGGATCGTCCTGGTGACGGAATCGTTCCAGGACGGGACATCCAGCATGTTGATGAGGGTCTGCACCTTCTTCGCGAGGCCGATGTCGCCCGAAAGGATGATCTGGTTCGAGCCGCCGTCGGCATCCCACTTGACATAATCCTCTGGGAGCAGCGCCTGGATGCGCTCGAGGATGTCGGTCGCGCGCGAGTTCGAGAGGCGGAAGACCTTGGTGACGAAGAGGCCGTTGTCGGGCATCGACATCACATCGTCGGACGGCCCGAGCACGACGCCTGGCTGCGTGCGCGCGAACTCCGTCAGCTGCCCGATGAAGATCATGTCCTCCGTCTCGGTGACGGCGAAGTTGTTCATCTTCAGCGCCTGGAACAGGAAGTCCAGCGCCTGGCTCTTCGGCACCTCGCGGTCGCCCACGATGTTGAGGCGGACATTGCCGAGGCCCGTGGCGTTGTAGAAGACATGCTTCCCCGTCCACTCGTAGATGATTGGCAGGATGTTCTCGATCGACTCGCCCTTCAGCGAGATCTTCACCAGGCTGTCGTCAAGCGTGCGGCGTCCCTTGCGCATGCCCTGCAGCTGCGACGGGGGCGTTTCGGTGGGCGGCCTCGGGTCGAAGGTGGCGATGGTGCGGCGGTCCTGCTGCTCTGGCGCAGCGTTGCGCGGCGCCGCGGGGGCGGGTGCGGGCGCAGGGTCTGTCGCACGCGGGGCGTCGACGGGGTCGCCCGAGGGCGGGTCGACTGGGTCGCTCGCGGGTGGATCCACGGGGTCGCCGCTCTGCGCCGCGGGCGGCGCATCCTGTGCGGCCGCGCGGGGCGCGGGCTCGGGGCGGTTCGCGTCGTTGGCGGCGCTTGCGCCGACCGTGAGGAAGCCGCTCGCGGTCAGCACGGCGGTGGCGCGCACGATGTCGCTGAGGGAGACGCTCTGGAGAAGGGTTTGCGTGGAGGGCACGGTGGAGGGTCTCCGAAACTTGCGTTGGGCCCGAGGGCCATGATGGCTTTGATCTGGTGCTTGTTCGTCCGGTGTCGAGGACACCGGCCCGCGCGACGGTGGGAGCATCGGCTAGGTGGATGGATTGCCGTTGATGCGCAGCAGGAGTTGCTCGCGCTCATGGTCGAGGCGTGCCCTGCTGTGGCCGTCGACATTCCAGCTGTTCGTGTTGTCGATCGCCTGGAGCGCCATGCGGGCTTGCTCCTCCGTCATCGCGGCGATCTGCGCATCGGTGAGGGGCTGAGGAAGCAGCGCGCGG
>JBIKTI010000536.1:0-3153 GCA_044348205.1 Phycisphaerales bacterium
AGGGCTGAAAGGCTTTATGATAAGAAATCACGTTATTTGGATTATTTAAAGGTTTTTGAGGGCATGCTTAAAAGTTGAAAAAGTGCAGGGCTAGTTAAGTTGAAAAGGTCTAAAGTGAGTATTTGATGATGGAGGCTGAAATAAATGTTGTTTGTTTTATGGATTTCAGTAATGGAGGTTTTTAATGGGGTGTATTTTAGATAATTTAAGAAGGAATATTTCCAATATTCCTGGTTGGAGGTCAAACCGTAAGATTCTAGTTATAGAATCTGATGATTGGGGTTCTGTACGTATAAGAGATAAAGTAGCCTATACCGCTTTAAAGGATAAGGGATTGAATTTAGATCAAGTCCATTACGATTCTTTTGAATCACTTGAAAGCAATGAGGATTTGGAGTTGTTATTTGACTTACTCCTAAGCTTTAAGGATAAAAACGGAAGGCATCCTGTGTTTACGCCTATGTGCATTATGGGTAATCCGGATTTTAGGAAAATTAAAGAATCTGATTTTCAAGATTATTTTTTTCAACCACTACATGAAACAATCAAAGATTTTCCTAGTAGTAATTGCATCATAGATTTATGGAAAGAGGGTTCTAGAATGAATCTATTCGCGCCAGAAATTCATGGGAGGGAACATATTAATGTCCGACGATATATGAAAATCCTGCAATCTCATGAAGGAAAGGAAGGGTTGCGTTATGCTCTTGAATACCATTCAGTAGGTCCATCAGCATATAGTGGGATTAACTATCCTAATTATTTAGGAGCACTACATCCTGAAACAAAAGAAGAAATTCCTGAATTGCATAATTATATCCTTGATGCTGGTAAGTTGTTTAAGGAGTACATTGGGTATAAACCGCGTGTTTTTATTGCTCCCAATGCAGAAGAGCCTAAAGAGTTAGAGTCATCGTTAAGCCAAATTGGCGTCAAGTACCTGACCCGTTCCAAAAAACGTATTTATCCTTTGGGTGATGGGCACTTTGCTAAGGAATGGAATTTTATCGGTAAAAAAACAAATTTTGACCAAATTGTCTTAAACAGAAATGCTTTTTTTGAACCAGTTTGTTTTGGTGAATATGAACATATTACGGATTGGGTTGATAGTTGTTTAAGGGAAATTGAAGTAGCCTTTCGCTGGAAAAAGCCAGCAGTGATATCTTCCCATAGGGTAAATTATATTGGGAGTATTAGCTCTGAAAACAGGACGAAAGGGCTCAAAGAACTCAAACGGCTCCTTACACAAGTATTGAAAAAGTGGCCTGATGTAGAGTTTTTGAGTTCGTTTGAGTTAGGTGAAGTAATACGGTCATAATAGGGTTCAACTGTCATTCTTGTATGTGAATATATTATGAGCCGTAAAATATTAATAGTTAATCAAAATTCGGGATATCTGACTATTGACGTAGCCAACGCTTTTAGGCAAAAATACGATGAGGTAGTGGTGATGTATGGGATGATTAGAGTAACAGATAGAAATTTTCATACCGATATTAAAATACAAAATACGATTATATACGATAGAAGCACTACTATAAAGCGTTTATGGACTTGGAGTTTATGTACGATTCATTTATTTTTTTTGTTACTTTTTAGATACCGTGGCTATCATGTATTGTATTACACGAATCCGCCTATGTCTTATTTCAATGCAATATTTTTTAGTAATCCCTTCAGTATTGTGGTCTTTGATACCTATCCTGATGCTTTAAAGTTAATAGGAATAAATGAATCCTCATTTGTGTATCAATTATGGAAGAACGTAAACAAGAAAGTGTTTTCTAAAGCCGTTCAAATCATTACCCTTAGTGAGGGCATGAAGAAGCAGTTAAGCAATTATGTTGCTAATGAAAAATTAAAAGTAGTTTCGGTTTGGTCGGCATCAGATAAATTTAAGCCAATTCCGAAAAAATCAAATCCTTTTTTATTAAAAAACAATTGGGTTGATAAATTTATTGTTCTTTATTCAGGAAATATGGGAATAGGTCATAAGATTGAAGTATTAATTGATGTTGCAAAGCAGCTTGAGGAAAATAATGAAATTATATTTTTGTTTGTAGGTGAAGGGGCAAAGAAAAAAACCTTAATTGATTTGGCTAATAAGAATAAATTAAAAAACGTACATTTTCTTACATGGCAAAATGCGGAAACCCTGCCATATTCATTAGCAGCTGGAGACATAGCGGTTGTAGCGTTAGAGCCAGAGGCGACGCACGCTAGTGTGCCAAGCAAGACATTTAATTATATGGCCGTAGGTACACCATTATTAGCAATTGGAAGTACTGGCTCTGAGCTTGAAAAGTTAATTATCCAATATGGTTTGGGCTTATGTACCGAGGGAAAAGAGGTTTCGGAAATCAAAGGTTTTACGCTTGAAATGTTGATTAACAAGGATAAAATAGAAAAATTATCTCAAAACTCACTCCAAGCTTCTACACATTTTAATTATCAAATGGCATTCCATTATGTGTTTTAATTTTTTATTTTGATAAAACGAATTATTGACGTTATTGTAAGTTCTATTTCATTATTCTTACTTTTATTACCAATGGGTTTCATTGCTGCTTTATTGTTCTTATTCAATAAAGGCGGTGGAGTATTTTTTACTCAGATCCGTACAGGAAAAAACGCCAAACGCTTTCAAATTATCAAGTTCAAAACCATGACAGATGAAAAAGATGAAGTTGGAAACCTGTTATCGGATGAAATTCGTTTGACATCCATTGGTAAATTTGTACGTTCAACCTCATTGGATGAATTGCCACAATTGATTAATGTATTGAAGGGAGATATGTCATTGGTTGGTCCTAGGCCTTTGCTGGAAAAATACATTCCTTTGTATTCAAAAGATCAGTTTAGGAGACATGAAGTAAGACCCGGCATAACTGGCTGGGCACAGGTAAATGGAAGAAATGCATTATCATGGGAAAAGAAATTTGAGTTGGATGTTTGGTATGTAGATAATGCTTCTATCATGTTGGATTTGAAAATTTTAGTATTAACTTTAAAGAAAGTGTTTATTCGTGAGGGAATCTTGGGTGATGGTTCAGTTACGATGAAACCCTTCACAGGCACACAAAAATCAAATTAGTATGTCATACAAATTTATTGAAGTTATAGCAAAAGCTATAGATATGGATGCAAGCTCTA
>JBIKTI010000387.1:0-3153 GCA_044348205.1 Phycisphaerales bacterium
CCCTGCGCGATGGCGGCGCGGAGCGCAGAGTTGACGCGCACGATCTCGTAGAAGCCGAGCCGGCCGCGGAACCCGCTGCCGCCGCACTTCTCGCAGCCCGTTCCCACCATCTGGCGTCCGTTGAACCTGCGCCGCTCCGCGGTGGTGAGGCGGTGGTCGGTCTCTTCGCTGATCGGCCGCGACTCCTTGCATCCCGTGCAGAGGCGTCGTCCGAGGCGCTGCGCGAGCAGGCCTTCGAGCACGCTTGCAGCGAGATACGGCTCCGCGCCCATGTCGACGAGGCGCCCGACCGACGAGATCGCGTCGTTCGTGTGCAGGGTCGAGAAGATCAGGTGACCCGTGAGCGCGGATCGGATCGCGATGTCCGCGGTCTCCGTGTCGCGGATCTCGCCGACGAACACGATGTCGGGGTCCTGGCGCAGGATCGCGCGCAGGCCTGTCGCGAAGCTGAGTCCGCGCTTCGCGTTCACGGGGATCTGGTTGATGCCGTTGAGCTCGTACTCGACCGGGTCCTCGATCGTGATGATCTTCTTGCGCGGGTCGTAGAGCTTCGAGAGCGCGGCGTAGAGCGTCGTCGTCTTGCCCGAGCCGGTCGGGCCCGTGACGAGCACGAGGCCGTGCGGCTTCTCGATCATGCGGTCGACGATCGCGCGGTGCGACTCGCTCATGCCGAGGCTGACAAGGTCGAGCGGGAGCGAGCTCTTGTCGAGGATGCGCATGACGACCGACTCGCCGTAGAGGGTCGGCACCGTCGAGACGCGGATGTCGACCTTGCGGCCCTCGAAGCGCAGCGTGATGTGGCCGTCCTGCGGCACATAGCGCTCTGCGATGTTCATGCCCGCCATGATCTTGATGCGGCCGATGAGCGCCGCCTGCAGGTGCTTCGGCGGCTGCGGCTGCGAGACCAGCACGCCGTCGATCCTGTACTTGACGCGCAGCTCGCTCTCGAACGGCTCGACATGCACATCGGACGCGCGTCCCTGGATCGCCTCGAGAAGGATGAGGTTCACCAGGTTGATGAGCGTCGGCTGCTCGGCCATCCGGTGGACGTCGTCGGCCTCGATCGCGTCGAGGTTGTGCTCTGCGTCGCTCGTCGTCGCGAGTCCGTCGTCCGACGCGAGCGTCTCCGCCATGCGCGCCGCGGTCGTGCCGTAGCGGTCGCGCATCAGTTCGCGGAACGCGGCGCCGTCGAGCCCGATGCGGCGGATGGCGCGCCCGGTGACGGTCGCGATCTCGTCGACCGCAGCGGTGTCGAGCGGGTCGAGCATGGCGACGAGGAGACGGCTTCCCTCCATCGCGATCGGAACGGCGCCGAGACGCACCGCAAGCTCGGGCGCAAGCAGCTCGGCGGCCGCAGCATCGGACACGGGCGCCTTCTCGAGCCACTCGATGCCGAGCAGCGCGCATCGCTCACGCGCGGCGGCTTCCTGCCCGACCGCTGCCGCCGTGGGCTTCAGGTCGCGCGTGGTCGCCGCCATGGTCGGCGCGCCAGTGGTTCCGTTCGTTCCAGTCTGCAAGCGATCCTCTTCTCGGAAAGTGTCCGTCTGCCGCTGCTTCATGCCGCGCGATCAGCTTCAGTCAGTCCGCGCGCTTGGGCGCTCCGCTGCCAGGCGAGGAGCCGAAGCCCTCGCTCGCGGGGTTCACGGGCTGCGCAGGCTTTCCGCCGCCACCCTTGCCGCCCTTGGCGCCCTCGACATATTCGACGACATCGCCATCGGGCACCTGACCCTCCTCCAACTTCTGTTCGCGGCCGGGAACAGGCTTCCGCTGAGCCTCCGCGTCGGCCTTCACGAGGCCCGGGACGGCCTGCTTCTGCTCCGAGGTGAGGATCTCCGTGATGCGAAGGCGGTACTTCGTGAAGAGCTCCTCGCGTGCGGCCTTCGCCTGCTCGACCGATGGCGGGTCGCTGAGGCGCGTCTGCTCGCCCGCGGCGCGGCGCTTGGCGAGCTCTGTGCGGCGGCGCGGTTCCTGGGGCTCGGTCTCGCGATACGCGGCCACGAGCTGCCCGCGCACGCCGTCGAACTCAGTGGTGAACTCCTGCGAGAGGGTCTCCAGTTGCGCGCGCTGCGCATCGGTCAGGTCGGGCAACGCCAGCGCGCCCTCGAGGAGCGGGGTGACGGGGTCGGGCCGATAGACCATCGGGAACGCCTTCTGCATGGCGCGGCGCTCGAAATCGGGCCCAAACTCCTCGCCGAGCGCCGTGCGGATCGAGGCGATGCCTGCTTCCTGCGCGTTCCGCACCTCGACGCGCCACTGCATGATCCGCTCCTGCGACGCGACGCCGCTTCCCGTGTCGCCCGAGGACATCGCCTTGAGGAGCGGCGCGATCGACGCATCCAGCTCCGCGTCGCGCGAGGCAAGCGCAGCGTCGAGCGCCACTTCGTAGGCCTCCATCGCCTCGGCCGTCATCTCGAGGGCCGACATCGGGGCGCGGAGTTCGCGCACCACCACGGTGAGGTCGAGCGACTCGCCCGAAAGCTCGCCCAGCGGCAGGCTCTTCTCGCGGCGCAGCGCGCGCTCGAGGCGCGGCCACTGCTCGGATTGGTCGTTGGCCAGGGTGCCTCGCACGCTCTCGAGGAAGTCCTCGCGCAAGCGGCGCTTCTCGGCGGCCCAGTTCACGAGCGGCTGGCTGATCATCTCGACCACGCGTTCGGGGTTCGCGCCCGCCGCGACATCGCGGAACTGGCTCATGCCCGAGCGGACGCCATCGGCGGCGGTGTTGAAGTTCGTCTCGTAGTCCTCGAGAAGCGCCTCGAGGATGGGCTTCTGCCACTCCTCGAGGCCAAGCGCCTCGACGAAGACAGGAAGGTCACGGCCGAGGAAGTCGGGCGTGAAGAGGGAGGCCATGCCGCTCTTGCCACCGAACTGCGCCTCTGCGGCGGGGACGGCTGTCCACGCTGCGCCGAGCGCAAGCGCGAGGGCGCCGAGACGGGTGCGGAGCGGGCGGTTCGACGACAGGATCAAGCGGCGATTCACAGGCATCTCCTTCAGTACACCCCAGCGGAATGCGCGGGGCGGCGCGTTCAGTCGAGCAGGGATTGTTCCATCTTCGGGCTGGCTGCGTTGCCCATTTGCGTGGGCGTGAACGAACTCACAAGGTTCTTGATGCGCAATCGGCCCCAAGCCGCGGCCGCATCAAGCCTCATCCGCCCA
>JBIKTI010000388.1:0-3142 GCA_044348205.1 Phycisphaerales bacterium
CGGGGCGGGGGCGGTCGTGCGGCATCTGTTCCATGATGCGTCAGGAACGGGGGGCGCTGCGTGCCATTGCCCGGTTTCTGCAGAAATCCGCAGCGATGTCGACGATGGCGCAAGGTGTCGGACCCTCGTAGGCTGCGCGGCATGCCGAAGTCCACAGTCGAGCGCTATCACGCGGCCGCCATCCAAACCGCGTTCGCGAACCCGAAGACCCGCGACGAGATTCCCTCGCGCGTCGCGCGCATGATCGCGATGGCAGAGCAGACGGTCGCGGGCTATGCGCCGTTCTTCGATGTGCGGCTGGTCGCGTTCCCAGAGTTCGCGCACGCGGCGCCCGTCTATTTCACGGTCGAGGAACTCCTCGAGCACCTCGCGGTCGAGATCCCAAACGACCACACCGACGCATACACGCGATTCGCGAGGAAGACAGGCTGCTTCGTGCAGACGGGTACCTTCATCGAGCGCGACGCGCGCTACCCGGGCGTCGTCTTCAACACGACCTGCCTCGTTGGCCCCGACGGCATCGTGGCGAAGTACCGCAAGGTGAACCCGTGGATCCCGTGGGAGGTCCACGCGAGCCCGCACGACATCGCGGGCTACGCCGAGGATCCGTTTCCCGTCGCCGACACAGAGATCGGGAAGATCGGCTGCGCGATCTGCTACGACTGGCTGTTCCCAGAGTCGATCCGCCAGCTTGCGTTCAACGGCGCGGAGGTGCTCGTGCGCGTGAGCGCCTACATGGACCCGTGGGGCGCGACGGCGCCGATGGACTGGTGGACGACCATCAACCGCGCGCGTGCGATCGAGAACACCGCGTTTGTGCTGGCGTGCAACCAGGGCGCAAGCTTCGAGGGCTACCCGCCGTTCTCGTGGCCGGGCGGCTCGATGGCGGTCGACTTCGACGGGCGCATCCTCGCGCAGGCGGACCCTGGGGCGGGGGAGAAGGTCGTCGTGGCGCCCATCGACCTCGCGGCGCTGCGCGACGCGCGCGAACGCCGCCGCGGCCACGACATGCGCGCCCACTACCGCGCGGAAGTCCACCCCTATGCGGCGCGCGCGCAGTTCATGCGCGCAGGACAGCAGGCGATCACCATCGAGTCGAACGAGGCGCGCATCGCGGCGGCCAAGCGCGCGCTCGCGTGAACCGCGTATCCTGCGGCCATGCTCTCTCGAAATCTCTCGGCCGTCCTCGTCGCGGGCCTTTGTGTGGGGGCGATCGTCTCGTGTGGAAGGAACGAGCAGGAGCCCGCGCCCGCGGGTCCAACCGCCTACGACGACGCCACGATCGCGCTTCTCAACGAGGCCGCTGGACTCATGGGGAAGTTCGAGTTCGAGGCCGCGGCCGCGAAGTACGAGGCGGCGATGGCGCTTCCCGCGCGGCCGCCCGAGGCGGTGCTCGGCCGAGCGATCGCCACGCTGAACCAGTCGCGCGAAGGGGCGCAGGACGAGGCGCTTGCGATGCTCGGCGCCTTCGTGGCGGAGGCGCCGCCGAAGGATCTCGAGCTCCGCGCGCGCTACTGCATGGGGCTCTCGCTCCTCTATCTCGGCAAGCCCGCGGAGGCGGCCGCTGCCTTCGTGCCCGTGGCGGAGGCGCGCTCGACCGATGCGGACGCGCTCTACTTCGCCGCGCAGGCGCTTGAGCAGACGGGGCAGATCGAGAAGGCGCTCGACTTCTACGCGCGCTCCGCCGAACGCGACCCGTATCTCAAGAGCGCGGAGCTCGGCATCCAGCGCTGTGCGCGCAGGCTCGGCGACGAGGGGCGCGCGGAGCGGGCGCTCGGCGCGTTCGAGAAGCTCGCCGCGAATCCGCGCGGGCGCAGCGCCGAGTTCAAGTACACGCGCATGGGCGCGCTTGGCCTCGCTGTCGTGCCCGACGCGCGCGCGCCGTATGGGCCGCCCGAGGGCCCGATCTTTGCGGAGGCCGCGGAGCTCGCCGTGCGCTGGCCCGAGGGCACGGGCCCGCGCTGGTCGAAGGACGGAGAGCAGCACGCCGTGGTGGCGGACATCGACCGCGACGGCAGGCTCGACCTCTTGATCGCGCGCGGGCTTGCGGCCTCCGATGGATCCACCGATGCGCGCACGCTTGTCCTCCTCGGCGACGGCGAGGGCGGCTTCCGCGCGGAGCCCTCGCATCCGATCGCGGAGCTCGCGGGCGACAGGGTCCAGTCGATCCTCGTCGGCGACATCGACTCGGACGGCCGCGCGGACCTCTACATCTGCCGCACAGGCGGAAACAGGCTGCTCCTTGCGCAGGACGACGGTGGCTTCGAGGACGCGACCGAGGCGTGGGGTGCGCGCGGGCGCGGAGACCTCTGCGTCGACGGAGCGCTCGCCGACCTCGACCACGACGGCGACCTCGATCTCTTCCTCGTCTACCGCGATGCGCCGAACCAGCTTCTCTCGAACAACCTCGACGGGACCTTCCGCTCGATCGGCGCCGATGCAGGCGTCGCGAGCGAGGGGCTTGCGCCCATGTCGGTCATCGTCGGCGACTTCGATCACGACCGCGACACGGACATCTTCGTGCTGAACGAGACGCTGCCGCACGAGCTCTTCCTGAACGACCGCCTGTGGAAGTACACGAAGGGCTCCGTGCCAGGCCTCAGCGACGCGCAGGCGATGGACGGCGCGGTCGCGGCCGCCGTGGTCGACCTCGCCGACATCCCGCTGCGCCGCTTCGTGCTCGCGAACGCGCGGTACCTTCGCCTTCCGACGCGCATGGAGACGCTTGCGCCCGCAGCGGGCGTGCGGCTCGCCGTGGCCGATGTCACGGGCGACGGGCGGCAGAACCTCCTCGTCCTCTCCTCTGACCGCGTCGAGCTGCGCGACGAAGGCGCTGGGCTTCTCGAGACGCTTCCCGTTCCAGAGGGGACGATGCGCGGACAGCTCGTGTCGCTCGATGCGCTCCGCGGGCCGTCGCTGCTCTTCCTCCGTGCGGGCAAGCCGCCGCTCGTGCGCCACGGCGGGACGGGGCGCGGCCCGTTCGCAGCCATCGCCTTCAGCGGACGCACGGATCCATCGCAGTCGATGCGCTCGAACACGAGCGGCATCGGCGCAAGCTTTGCGGCACGGATCGGCGGCGGATGGTTCGGCGGCGAGGCGTTCCGCTCCGCCACGGGCCGCGGGCAGTCGCTTGCGCCCGTCT
>JBIKTI010000389.1:0-3141 GCA_044348205.1 Phycisphaerales bacterium
TGTCATCGCGGGCCAAGGCACGGTCGCGCTCGAACTTCTCGACGAATGTCCGCAGCTCGATGCGATCGTGGTCCCGCTCGGTGGCGGCGGAATGATCTCGGGCATCGCGATCGCCGCAAAGGCGCTCAAGCCGTCGATCCGCATCATCGGCGCAGAGCCCGAACTCGCGGGCGACGCCGCCCTATCGAAGCGCACCGGCTCGATCCAGCCGCAGATGCCGCCCGTCACCATCGCCGACGGCCTGCGCGGGACGCTCGGGCCGCTCACCTTCCCGGTCGTCCGCGACCTCGTCGACGAGATCGTCCTCGTGAGCGAAGCCGACATCGCAGCGCACATGCGCCTCGTCTGGGAACGCATGAAGCTCACCATCGAGCCAAGCGCCGCCGTCGGCGTCGCGGTCGCATGCGGCGACTGGATGCGCAAGCAGAAGGACCACGCCGATGTGGGCGTGGTCCTCTGTGGTGGGAATGTCGATCTCTCGAACCTGCCGTTCGCCTGACGCGCGTCGCGGCGCGACGACTCACCTGCCCTTGCTGCCTGGCTCCGCGCGCTTCTCGACGCCCTGCTCGAGCTTTCTGCGCATCTCCTCCATGCGCTCTTCCATGCGGCGCAGGCGCTCTTCGATCGGATCGGCGGCGTCGAGCTGCGGCATCGACTCGAAGTCCTCGAGGAACTGGCTCCACGCGCCCTCGATCAGGCGAAGCTGCTCTGGATCGAGCCCCTCGAACGCGACACCTGGAACACGCATCGCGCCATCCATCGGCGGCATCCGCAGCCCACGCCGCACGCCATCGGGCCCGACGAAGAAGAGGTCGAGCATCGCCTGCTCCTCGGCGGCGCGGCGCTCGGAGAGGTCGCCCTGGATGCGCGTCGGGTCGAACGCGGCCGTGGTCACCTCGACCTCGGCCGTCTCGGCTCCGCGCCTGACCTTCAGCGTGAACTTCGTGCCGGGCTCGGCGCGCCCGAGCTTCGCGGCCACCTCGGCGCGCGGCGCGGACTCGCTTCCGTCGATCGCCACGATCACATCGAACCGCTCGATGCCCGCGAGATGCGCGGGCAATTCCTCGATCACATTGGTGATGAGCGTGGCCGTTGCGGGGTCGAGCTCGAGATGATGCGCAAGCGCAGGGTCGATCTCGCCGAGGCCGATCCCGATCATCGACTTCGGCGCTTCGGCGGAAGCGATGCGCACCTCGGCCGGCCCCGAGCGCATGATCTCGATGTCGCGGGTCACGCTCGTTTGTCCTCCGCGCTCCACGCGCCGCGCGCCTCCCTGCGCAGAACCCTGCGCAGAACCGCCCGTGCGCGGCCTGTCGAAGCGCTGCAGCACCTTCCCGTCCGCGTCGAGCACCTCGATCGCGCGGGCCGAGAGCCGCGCGCGGTCGAGCGGCACCGCCTCGCCGTTCACCTCGACGAGCACGACATCGTCGTTCTGCACCTTGACGCGCACGCTGTTCCCCGAGGAGTCCGTGCGCATGAGCTCGACGGCGTCGCTGAAGCGCGCGCTTGACCGAGCAACCGATCCACCGCCTGAATCGGCGGCCTGTGCGAACACGGGCGATGCGGCGCAGGCGGCGACCGCGCCCGCAAGCGTGAGTCGAAGGGTCATGGAGAGGATGGCGGGAAACATGTCGGTCGTCCTTTGCAAGTGACGCTGGTTGCGATGATGCACGATGGCGGATTGATCTCGGGTGGTGTCCGGCGTTGTCGCGGCGTTGTCGCGGCGGTCGATCAGATTCCGCGGAACGCACGCAGGATGCGCTATCGCAGCGCTTCCGTCCGAGGCCTGATCACGACCTTCTCGGTGCCGCCGAGATCATCGACGGATACCACGCGGTAGAGCTCAGGCATGACGCGGCGCTCGTAGACCTGCCGAACGACGATCACCTCGAAACCGCTGCCGTCGGTGAGCTCGCGGCTTCCGACGAGGGTCGGTGGCGGTGCCTCGCCGAGGATCACGCCCTCCTCGCGCGCCTTCTCGAGATAGGCGTCGAACGCTGCGTCCGAGCTGGCGAACCCCGCGAAGCCCGCGATGTTCTCGCGCGGTGCGGTCGACTCCGCGCCGCGCGGCGCAAACGACTGGCTGATCCACGCGAGGAGAATCGCAGCCGCGACGGCCCAGCCGAGCCCGCCCCTGCGGACGACGGGCGCGCGGTCGGGCGGCAGCTCGGCGCGGTCGGCGATGTCGTGCAGCGCGCGCGCCGCACGCGCGAGCCTGAGTTCGTCGGCCTGCCACATGGCGAGCTCGTCGAGGATCCGCGGCTCCGCTGCACCGCGCACGCGCACCTCCACGAGGGCCGCCTCGTCGCCCGCGACCGCGCGCGAGAGCAGGATGTCGATCGCGGGCGAGTCGCGCGCGCCTGATGGGACGGCTTCTCCGAGGCCGTCGAATCCATCGCCGAGTGCGTCGCCGTCTCCATCGTGTGGGTGTCGATTCATGGTGTCACCGTCCTCTTTCCTGGTTCCTGCCGACCGAGGACGGCGGCCGCGGCCCCGTCCGTGAATCCATCTGGGCACCGCCGAACGGGCCGCGCGCCGCGTCGCTCGGCTCGAGCTCTGCCTGCATCTGCCGCAGCATGCGCCGCGCACGCGCAAGGCGCGTCTCGACCGTCGTCTCGGGCACATCGAGCAGCTCCGCGATCTGCCGCTGCGAGAGGCCCTGCGTCGCCTGCAGGAGAAGCGGCTCGGCGTACTGCTGCGGCAACCGCGACAGCAGCGCCAGCATCTCGCCCGCGTCTGATGCCGCGCGCGACGCAGCGTTCGCGCCGCGCTCGAGCCCTCGTCGGAGCTCGGCAAGCCCGCGCTGCGTGCGGATTTCCGCAGACAGGCTGCGTCCCGCCATGCGCGCCGTGTTCACTGCGACCACGCGGAGCCACCCCCGCAGGCTCGCCGCGTCGCGCAGATGGTGGCACTTCGTGATGAGCGTCGACGCGACCTCCTGCAGGAGGTCGTCGATGTCCGCCCCGCGCGGCGCGTGTGCCGCGAGCACGGCCGCGATCCAGCGGCGGTTCGCACGCCACACCTCCCCGATCGCCTCGCGGTCGCCCTCCGCCGCGCGCGCGAAGAGCCGCGCCTCGACGAGGGTGAGCGCGGGGCGACCCGCCGCTTCGCCGTCGCTGTCCTCACGCGAGGAAAGGCCGT
>JBIKTI010000058.1:0-9404 GCA_044348205.1 Phycisphaerales bacterium
GTCGCACGAGGCGCTCGACGGCGGCGTCTGCGTCCTCCGCGAGCGTCACGACCTCGCACACGCCGCGGCCCGCGCGCGCCATCTCGTCGAGCAGGAAGCGGTTCACCGAGTTGCCGATCCCGAGGCTGAAGACGCGCGAGGCGCGCGCGTTGTCGCGCACGGCCTGCACGACCGACTGGTCGTTGCCGATGTAGCCATCTGTCAGGAAGAGGACGAAGCGCGTGCGCGCGTCGGAATCCTCGAAGCGCGCGCTGCGCGCGACGAACACGCGCTCGGCGTCCTTCGTCGTCCACGCGCCGTCGAGGAGGACGGCGAGGCGGCGCGGGTTTTCGGGGAGAACGACGGGAATCTCAGCAAGCAGCGTGCGGCGCGTGCCGTCGGCCGCGGCTCCCGCGTCGATCCTCCAGCGCGCGCCGTCGACGGCGAGCGCGCCCACCGGCACAACGACCGTCATGCTGCGACCGTCGGCGGGAAGCTCGAGGAGCTGCGCCGCGTCGACGCCGCTGCGGCCAGGCTGGACGAGGGCCGCGTTGATCGCGCTCATCATCTCCGTGCCGCCGCCGCCCGATGCGCCCTCGAGGAAGCTGTCGGCGAAGGCGATGTTCTCGGCGGTCGCAGGCTTCGGCTCGGGCCAGAGCACCGCCGTCGCGCCCGCGAAGGTGACGATGTTGAAGGTGTCGCTCGGTCGCATGCGCGCGATCGCCTTCCGCGCGAGCTCCTTCGACTTCTCGATCGGGAAGCCGTTCATCGAGCCAGAGACATCGAGCACGAAGACGAGTTCGCGCGGACGCTTCGCGGAGGGCTCGACGCGCGCGGGCGGCTCGAGCATGAGCGCGAAGAAGCCGCCGCGCGCGTCTGCGTCTGCCGCATCCGAGGTGTGCGCGAAGAAGGCAGGCTCGACGGAGGCCGCAGGCGACTGCCAGCGCAGCACGAAGTCGCGGTTCGGAATCGTCTTCGCGTCGGCGAGCGAGACGACGCGGCGCGTGGGCGAGAGTTCCTCGACGCGCACCGCGTGCTCGGCGCTTGCGACCGCGCCGAGCGGCGCGCCGCCAGAGTCGATCGTGACCGTCACCGAGATGTCGTGGCCCGCGCGCGTCTCGGGACGCACGGGCGACGGCGTGATCCTGTCTGCGTCGGGCACCTGGTCGGTCGGATTCGCGAAGCCCGTGCCCGCGCCGCCCTGCGACGCCATCGGTGCGAGGAAGAACCGTCCGTTGATCTCGCCGATCGACGCCGTGGGCGAGTAGACGCCGCGCTCGCCGCCGCCGTTGGCGTACTTCGCAAGGAAGGGGATGCCGTCGCCGAAGGCGAGCATGGCGTCGATCGCGGCGTTGTCGGCGGCGCGCACAGGGATCGCCTCGCGGAGCATGCGCTCGAGGCGCGGGCCAGAGATCGATGCAGGGATCGCGGCGCCGCCGTCGGTCTCGACGCGCGCAGGTCCGCGCAGCACGACTCCCTCGCGCACGAGCCATCCCTCGGGAAGCCGAGGCATCTGGTCCTGCGCGAGCGAACTCCCGCCCGGGACATAGCGCGGCCCGACGACCATCGGGAACGCGTACTGCGAGACGCCGTCCTTGCGCTCGACGAGCTCGACGGTGGCGATGCGCACAGTGACGGTCGCGCCTGGCTCTATGTTCGCGACGGACTGCGTGAAGATGTTCGGCCGCTCCTGCTCGAGCAGGCTCGCGACGAAGCCAGACTCGCGCGCGTCCTCGTAGATCGCGCGGGCGATCTCGCGCTCCTTCACCTCTCCCTCCACGACCTTCTCGCCCGACGGGCCGCGCACGACCATCGTCATGCGGTCGACCGCGGCGCGGTTCGAGAGCGGGAAGGTGTAGACCGCCTCGATCGTGCGCGGAAGCGGATTGGCGTAGGTCTGCTCGACGACCGTGCGCGCGAACGGGCCCGAGATCTCGACCGAGACCTCCGTGCGCTGGAGCGGGCACGCGCCGAGCGGGTTGCCGTCTGCGTCGATCGCCTCGAGCGCGCCACCTTCGGCGACCTGGATGACTCCATCGTCTGCGACGGCTTCGCGCGTCCCCACTGGACCGACGAGCATGACGACGAAGACGCCCGTCGCAAGGAGGAGAAGCGCCGCGACCGCGAGGCGCGCGAAGCCGATCCGCGCGAGGACGCCCGTCGTGCGGGCGGGCGCGGGGGCGCGCTCGGCGAGAAGCGCGCGCATGATTTCGTCGCGCTTGGCGCGCGCGGACGCCGCGTTCTCGTCGTGCCAGGCGCGCAAGAGCGCGTCGAGCGAGTCGCCGCGCGGGATCTCAGGCGTGTCGTCGCCGTCGCGTGTGCGGTCGTGGTGGTCAGGGTTCGTCATGGCTGGAAGTCCCCGCGCGTCAACCGCGCCGCAATCAGGTTTCGCGCCTCCGCGACGAGGCGGTAGAACTGCGCGCGGGAGATTCCGAGCGCCTCCTTGGCGACCGAGACGGGGTCGCGCTCGATGTAGAAGATGTGGAGCGCGAGGCGAAGGTCCTCGGGCAGCGTGTCGATGGCGCGGCCGAGATGCGCGAGCGCCTCGCTCCGCTCAAGCGGCGCCGATGGAGACGCGCCGCCGAGGCGCGCGAGCTGTTCATGTGTCGTGTGGTCCGCCATGCGTTCGGCCCCTTCGCGCGCGACGCCCATAGAGGCGCCGCGCGATGCTCCGAGTCCATATCCCGCGTCGCGCCGCGCCTTCACGCGCGCGGCCCTCGACTCCCTGCACACGAGCCGAGCGATCGCGTAGAGCCACGGGCGGAAACCCGTCGGATCGGTCAGACGGTCGCGCATGCGGAAGGCGCGCAGGAAGGTCTCCTGCACGGCGTCCTCAGCGTCCTCCCGCGAGCGCGACCCTGTCTCTTCCCTGCACAGGGCGAAGATCACGGCTGCGTGGCGGTCGTAGAGCCGTCGTCCCGCATCCGCATCGCCCGCCGCAAAGGCCGCGAGATCGGAGCAGTCGTCGTTCAAGCCGCCGCCCATGGCTTCCATGTCGGCTTTGTCTCAGATTCCCACATCGCGTGCGGGGGGATCGCTGCCCGCTGACGCATGGAAGTCCGCGAATCGCGTGCAAGGCGCGCGAATTCCGCCCTGCGGACGGCCTGCACTACACTCGCGGCCTCGATGTCGTTTGTCCCGGACGAGACCCTGCTCGAGCGCTGCCGCGACGGCGATTCCGCCGCATGGGAGGCGTTGGTGCGCCGACACCGTCGGCTCGTGTGGTCGGTCCTCGTCAAGCACAGGCTCCGCGAGGAGGAGCGCGAGGACATCTTCCAGCAGGTCTTCGCGGCGCTCGTGGAGCACCTTGAGAGTGTTCGCGATGGAAAGGCGCTGCCCGCCTGGCTCGCCACCACGGCGCGGCGACTGTGTTGGCGCGCGGCGCAGCGCGCCCGCTCGGCGCGGGAGAGCGCGCTGGGCGTCGGGGCGCCCGACGAGGATGGCGTGGGACTCGACCCCGCCGACACGCGCGAGGGGCGCGAGGTCGTCGAGATGGCGACAGAGCGGCAGCTCGTGCGCGAGGGGCTTGAGCGCCTCGGCGGGAAGTGCCGCGAACTCCTCGAGGCGCTCTTCGGCGGGTCGATGCAGGGGCCGTCGGGCGAGCCGAACTATGCGTTGATCGCAGAGCGGCTTGGGATCCGCGTCGGCTCGATCGGGCCGACGCGGGCGCGGTGCCTCGAGAAGCTTGCGCGGGTTCTCGGAACGCTGGGTTTCGGGGCAGGTGGAGACGCCGCTCCCGCCGCAGGCACGGCGGAGACAAGGCCTTTCGAAGATTCCTGACCGCAGAGTCGCTTGGGTCGTATCTCGGCCACCGCCGAGCGCTCCTCTGGAAAACGCATCGCTCCGTCCCGTCCACCCGTCCGCTTCCTCCGACATGTCATCGGAACCCCGTCCATCCTCGCGCCCGCCCTCTTCGGAGGATCTGGCGGCCATCGCCTTCGGCGAGGCGGCGCCAGAGCTTGTTCGGCGCGTCGATGACGCCGCAAGGCGCGATCCCGCCATCGCCGACGCGCTTCGCGGGATGCGCGTGGCCGCGGACGCAGTGCGCGCCGAGTGCACGGCGGCGCTGGAACTCGAGCCGCCGACGGACGCCGTGGCCCGCGCGATCGCGCTTGGTGCGCGCGTTGCAGCCCGCCGCCAGCGGTGCGTCGGTGCCGTCGCGTCGATCGGAAGCGCCCTCGAGACGGCGGGGGCTGCGATCGCGTCGTGGCTCGGTCTCGGGCTCAGTCCTGCGCAGGGTGAGGGCGCCGACGCGGAAACCGCAACGCTTGCGGGCTTCCGCGACGACCGAGGGGCCGACGCCATCGCGGGCACCATCGGCACGCTCACGCTTCGCGCCGAGCGTGTCGAGGCGGAGGACGGCACAGAGCGCGTCGTCGGAGAGGTCGCGCGCGCGGGAAGCACGGGCGGCGCGATGCGCGGCACCGTCGCAGCGCTCGGCGCGAGCCAGACCGTGCTTGCGTGCGCAGAGCTCGACCACTTCGGCATGTTCACCCTCGCCATTCCCGCGGGCACGGCGCTGCTTGCGCTCGTCGACCGCGCGGGCGAGGTCGTCCTTGTCATCGAATGGCCTGCGCGAGGCGGCCGATGAGCCCGCAGCCGCCGCTTGACCTCGCCGCATTCGAAGCGCTCGCGCCCGACGCGCGCGGCGAGGCCGTCGCACGCGACGCACGCGGGTCCCTTGCGGCGCTGGTCGCGCTCGGCGATGCGTGCGAGCGGCTCGCCGCTGGTTCGCCGAAGGATGCGCTTCGCGGCGGGCGCGCCATCGAGGAGACCGCTCGCGCGCTCGGGCTCGGATCCGCGGCCGCGCGCGCTGGCCGCGCGATGGTCGCCGCGCACGCCTACCTCGGTGAACTCGAGGAGGCGATCGCGTGCGCCGACGCGGCGGCGGACATCGCGCAGACGGCGGGCGATGGAATCGAGTCCGCGCGCGCGCGCGTGGCCTCGATGCACGCGCTCGCGAAGCTCGGGCGGACCGCGGATGCGATCGCACGCGGAACGGTGGCGCGCGACGCGCTCGTTGCGGCGGGCAGGCCCGACCTCGCTGCGCGCGCGGAGCTGAATCTCGCGAATGTCCACAAGATCCGCGGCGAGTCTGCAGAGGCGCTTGAAGCGCTCGAGCGCGCGCTCGCGGGCATTCCGCGCGAGGACCGCGCCGCGCGCGGAACGATCCTCAACACGCTCGGCGAGGCGCTTCTCCAGCTCGACCGACTTTCGGATGCGATGCGCGCCTTCGATGACGCAGGCGCCCTGCTCGATGGCCTTCCGCTCGCGCGCACGATCGTCCTTGGAAACAAGGCCGATCTCCTCGCGCGACAGGGAAGGCTCGGCGAATCGATCGCTGCATTCGCGCTGGCCGCTGAAGCCGCGAAGGGCGTGGCCCCTGGCCATCACGCGCGGCTTCTCATCGAGGAGTCCGAGGCGCTGGTCACGCTCGGCGCCGCGCGCGAGGCGCTTGCCGCGGCAAGCGAGGCGCTCGCTGTGGCGACCGCACGCGGTCTTCCCGCGGAGGCAGCGCGCGCGAGGCTCGTGCGCGCGCGCACGCTTGCGGCCGCCGCGCGGTTCACGGATGCGGACGACGAGGCAGCGCAGGCGCTCGCCGTCTCCGCGGAGATCGGCGATGCGCGCGGACGGCGCGCGGCCATGCTGATGCGTGCGGAGCTCGCGCTGCGCGCCGCGGAACCCGCGCGCGCGCGCGCACTCGCGCAAGACGCTGCGGACGGCGCGAGCCCGCTCGACCGCGCGCGGGCGCAGGCGATCGCGGCGGAGGCGCTTCTCCTCGAAGGCGACGCGCGTGCGGCGCACGACTCGATCCGCGTCGCGCTTCGCGCGGCGCAGGATCTCGGCGTGCGCACGGTCGAGATCGACTGCGCCGCGACGGCTGCGGCCTGCGCACGCGCCCTCGGCGAGGACGACGAGAGCGCGCGGCTTCTCGGGGCCGCCGTCGACACGGCAGAGGAGCTGCGCGCCACGATCGGCGCGGAGCGCCATCGATCCGCTTTCACGGCATCGCGGCTCCGCGTCTACGAGGAGCTTGCGCTCGCGCAGCTCGCCCGCGGCGACGCCGAGTCGCTCGCGCGCGCGTTCGCGACCGTCGAGCGCGCGCGCAGCAGGCAGCTTCTCGAGACGATCCTGCGCGCGGTCGAGCGGTCGGGATCGGCGACGGCCGCGCCCGACGACGAGATCGCCATCCTTCGCGCCAGGCTTTCCGAACTCCACGCGCGAGGCGCGAGAGAGGGAACCGGCGGCGAGGGCGGAGACGGCGTCCGCCGCGGCATCGCGCCCGCGCTTCTCGACGAGATGCGCCGCACCGAACGCGCGATCGACGACCTCGTGACGGCGCGCGAGGCGTCTCATGCGCTGCGCGGCGGCGTGTCGCCGCTCCTTGCGCGCGTCGAGAGCGCGCAAGCCGTCGCCGCGCGCCTCGCGCCAGGCGACGCGCTCATCGCCTACTACCGCGCGGGCGACGAGCTGATGGCCTTCACGATCTTCGGGGGCGAGATCGCCTGCAGCCGCGCGCTCGCGTTCGGTGGCGAGGTCGACGAGCTCGTCGAGAAGCTGCTCTTCCAGCTCCGTGCGCCGACACATGGCGCTGCGACGGGCGCGGCCGAGGGCGGCACGCGCGCGATCGCGTGGTTCTCGCGCGCGCTCCACGAGCGCGTCATGGCGCCGCTCCTCGACGAACGCAACGACATCGCCGCGCGCGCCACGCGCCTCGTCATCGTGCCCTTCGGCGCGCTGCATGCCGTTCCATTCGCGCTTCTCTCCGATGGCAAGTCTCATCTCATCGAGCGCTTCGAGATCCAGACGGCGCCGAGCGCATCGATCGCGTGCCCATGCGGTGCGGCGGCGCCACGCGCGACGGGCGACGCGCTCGTCGTCGGAGTCGCGGACGCGGCGGCGCCGCTCATCGACGACGAGGTCGACGAGATCACGGCGATCGCAGGCGCGAGGCTCCTGAAGGGCGACGCGGCCACACGGAGCGCGCTGCGCGCCGCCGCGCCCTCCGCCGCGATGATCCATTTCGCCTGCCACGGGCGCTTCGTGCCCTCGCTTCCCGCGGCATCGGGCCTGCGGCTCGCGGACGGGTGGCTTCCCATCCGCGACATCCTCGACCTCGGCCTCGCGGCGGACCTCGTCGTCCTCTCGGGATGCGAGACGGGCCGCCACGCTGTCGACGCTGGCGACGAGCTTTCGGGAATCGCCCGCGCCTTCCACGCAGCAGGCGCGCGAAGGCTCGTGACCACGCTCTGGAGCGTCCGAGATCGTGCTGCGCTGCGCCTCGCGACGCGATTCCACCGCGCGCTCGGCGACGGTTCGCGCCCATCTCGCGCACTTCGGGAATCGACGCTTGCGCTGATCGCTGAATCGGCCCATCCTTCGTGCTGGGCGCCCTTCGTGCTCTCTGGATCGATCTGATGTTTACCGACCCGACGCCCTTCCGCCGACCGCTCCTTCGCCCGCTCGCGTGCGCGGCGGCGTGCCTTGCGCTTCCGCTCGCCACGACGGCCGCCCACGCGGGCGAACCGACCGATCCGCTCGTGCCCGGCGAGCTGATGCTCCGCGCGGAGAACCCGAAGCTGCTTGCGTCCGCGCTGTCGACGCTCTCCGCGAGCTTCGCGGATGTCGGCGTCCTCGACCAGATCGACGGGCGGCCGATCTATCTCATCTCCTATGGCCTCACCCCGAAGCAGACGCCTGACGATGTCGACCTCGTGATCGACGCGCTGGTCCTGAGCACGACGATCGCCTGGGGCGAGCTCAACTACGAGGGCCAGACGGGCGAAGGACGCACGGACAGCCTGTGGCTCTCCGGGCTCGGGCTTGGCCAAGGGCACTACCAGTCGCAGTACGCGCGCGACCTTCTCGGGCTCGACGCCGCGCACAAGCGCTCGCGCGGCGCTGGCGCGATTGTCGCCGTGATCGACACGGGCATCGACGCCACGCACCCCGCGCTCTCGGGCCGCGTGTCGAACGCTGGCGTCAGCTTCGTGGCGGGCTCGCCCTCGTTCCTCGACATCGGCGACGGCATCGACAACGATGGGGACGGCCTCGTCGACGAGCAGGTCGGTCACGGCACCTTTGTCGCGGGTCTGATCTCGCTCGTCGCACCCGACGCGATGCTCCTTCCCGTGCGCGTCCTCGACAGCGAGGGCCGTGCGAACAACTTCCAGCTCGCGCGCGCCGTGGCGTGGTCGATCGACCGCGGTGCGCATGTGATCAACATGAGCCTCGGCGAGGACTACGAGTCGCTCACGCTCGAGGATGTCGTGCTCGAAGCGGCTGGGCGGGGCATCGTCGTGGTCGGCGCGGCGGGCAACCGCGCGACCGACGATCCGCGCGAGTATCCCGCCTGCAACGACCGCGCCCTCGGCGTCACGGCGACGGGATGGAACGACCTGCGCGCGCCGTTCTCGAACTTCGATGTGCGCATGGACCTCGCTGCGCCAGGCGGATCGGTCCTCTTCGGCGGCGGCGCGGATCTTGCGCGCTCGGTGATCGGCCCAGTCCCCGGCGGAGAGTTCGCCGTGTGGGAGGGCACCTCGCTGTCGGCCGCGTTCGTCTCTGGCACGGCCGCGCTCGTGCGCGCCCAGCACCCGACCTGGCCGAACGCCTCGGTTCCCGCGGGGCTCGTGTTCGACACGGTGCGCGCGACGCTCGGCGGAACGGGCGCCGCCATCGATCCGCTCAACCCCGGCTTCGAGGGCCAGCTCGGCCAATCGCGCATCTCGGCGTCGGGCGCCGTGGCCGTCGGGCCGATCGCTCCGCCGCGCGGCGACATCAACCTCGACGGCTTCGTCGGCGCGCCTGATCTCGCCGCGCTCCTGAGCGCGTGGGGGCCCGCCGCGGGCGGCGCGCGCGCGGACCTCGACGCCGACGGCGCCGTCGACGCGCGCGACCTGACGATCCTGCTCTCCGTCTGGTGATCGGCGCTACATTCGCGCCATGCACGACCGTTCGCGCGCACTCAAGTGGGACCGCAGGTTCCTCGCCCTCAGCGAGACGATCGCGGGCTGGTCGAAAGATCCCTCGCGCGGCGTGGGCGCTGTGATCGTGAGCCCCGCGATGCAGATCGTGGCGACGGGCTTCAATGGCCTTCCGCGCGGCATCGAGGACAGGCCCGAGCGCCTCGAGCGGCCCGTGAAATACGACCTCATCTGCCACGCGGAGATGAACGCGATCATCCAGTGCGCGAGGAACGGCGTCTCGCCAGTGGGTTCGACGATCTACACGACCTTCGCGCCGTGCGTCCACTGCACGCTCTCGATCATCCAGGCGGGCGTCGTGCGCGTCGTCACCTACCGCGCTGGCAAGGGCGACGAGCACTGGGAGGCGAACTTCGCGAAGTCGCGCGAGCTGCTCGCGGAATCAGGCGTCGAGTTCGTCGAGCTCGAGAAGGCGTGAGCGCGTGACGCCGTCGGGGC
>JBIKTI010000059.1:0-9366 GCA_044348205.1 Phycisphaerales bacterium
TCCTCGACGAGCCGACCTCGAGCCTGACGATGCGCGAGACGGAGCGGCTGCTCGAGATCATGGACGAACTTCGCCGCGCGGGGGTCGCCGTCGTCTTCGTGTCGCACCATCTCGACGAGGTGATTCGGATCGCGGACCGCGTGGTGATCCTGCGCGACGGCCGGATGACGGGTGAACTCGCGCGCGGCGAGCTCGACCGCGCCACGATCGAGCGCCTGATGGTCGGGCGCGACATCGCGCGGGTCGAGCGCGGCGCGTCTGGTGCCGACGCCGCGGTGCGGCTCGAGGTCGACCGCGTGGTGAGCGCGCATCGCAGGCGTGTTCCCGCGTCGTTTCAGGCGCGCGCGGGCGAGATCGTGGGCCTCGCGGGGCTCGTCGGCTCTGGGCGTACGGAACTCCTCGAGGCGATCGCGGGGATCGCCCCGCACGGCGGAGAGGTGAGGCTCGACGGCCGCGCGCTTGCGCAGGGCGTGCCCGAACGCGTGCGCGCGGGCGTGGCGATCGTGCCCGAGGACCGCGCGCGCAACGGGCTCTTCCTCGAGGACTCGGTCGCCGTCAACATGTCGCTCGCGTGGATCGACCGCGCGAGCCGCGCGCGGCTCGTCGACAGGCGCGGCGAGCGCGGTCTGGTGGCGCGCATGATCGCGCGCATGCAGCTGCGCCCGCCGCAGCCAGCGCGACGCGTGCAGACGCTCTCGGGCGGAAACCAGCAGAAGTCTGTCATCGGCCGCTGGCTCGCGGTCGACCCCGCTGTGCTTCTCCTCGACGAACCGACGCGCGGCGTCGATGTCGGCGCGCGCAGCGAGATCCACGCCGAGGTTCGGCGGCTCGCCGCGCAGGGGAGCGCCGTGGTGTTCGCGTCGAGCGAGCTCGAGGAGGTGCTCCTTCTTGCAGACCGCATCCTCGTGATGCACGAGGGCGCCATCGCGGGCGAGCTCTCCGCCCACGAGGCCAGCGAAATCGCGATCATGCAGCTTGCGACGGGTGGCGCGTCGGCTCTGAAGAAGGCCGCAACATGAAAAAAGCGCTCGGCATCATCGGCATCTTCATCGCGGTCTTCCTGCTCGCGTCGATCTACGGAGAGAACTTCCTCACGGGCATCAACCTGATGCAGCTGACGCAGCGGACGGCGCTCTACGCGATCATCGCGCTCGGGGCCGCGCTCGTGATCGTCACGGGCGGCATCGACCTCTCGATCGGCTCGGTGGTGTGTCTCGCGGGCATCATGACGCCGTGGCTCCTCGTCGAGCACGAGTGGTCGCCGTGGGCCGTGGTGCCGACCGTGCTCGCGACCTCGGCCGCGATCGGCCTCTTCCACGGACTTCTGATCACCAGGCTCAGGCTGCAGCCGTTCCTCGTGACCTTGTGCGGGCTCCTTCTCTATCGCGGCATCGCGCGGTGGATGACGGGCGACCAGACGCAGGGATTCATGGGAGAGCATGGGGAGCTGCGAAAGCTCGCGACGGGGCGCTTCGAGATCCCGGGCGTCGAGAACTTCCTGCTGCCGGCGACCGTGATTCCCGCGGGCATCCTCGCGATCATGCTGGGGATCTTCTACTCGCGCACCGTGTGGGGCCGCTGGCTCCTCGCGACGGGCCGCAACGAAAGCGCCGCGCGCTACTCGGGCATCCCGACGGCGTGGCTCGTCACGGGCTCGTATGTCGGCTGCAGCCTGCTCGCGGGCTTCGGCGGCATGCTCTTCATCTTCGACCTGAGCAGCGCGCAGCCGTCCGACTTCGGGAACTTCTACGAGCTCTACGCGATCGCTGCGGCCGTGCTCGGCGGCTGCAGCCTGCGCGGCGGCGAGATCAGCATCACGGGCGTCGTCTTCGGCGCGGCCACGCTGCAGGTCCTTCGCAACACCATCACGCTCGTCGGGCTCTCGTCGCAGATCGAGTTCGCAGTGATCGGCGCAGTGCTTCTTGTCGGGGTGGCCACCGACGAAGGCGTGCGCCGCTTCATGGCGAAACGCCTGGAGCGCAACGCGGCTCCCTCTGGCTGACCTGCCCGCGGTACCTTCCCGACGCGTTCGCCGCTTCCCCGCCCACCATTTCCCCGCCTCAGGAGAACTCATGCAAGCATCACTCGCCGTCGCGCTCCTTGCGCCACTCGCCCTCGCGGCCTGCGCGTTCGCGCAGCAGGAGCCGGCGGCCCCGCCCCAGGCTGCCGCAGGCATCGCCATGAAGGAGTGGGGCTCCGTCGACGGCAAGCCCGTCCACCTCTGGACCCTGCGCAACGCGAAGGGCATGGAGGCCGAGATCACCGACTACGGCACGATCATCGTCTCGCTCAAGGTCGCTGACCGGAACGGCGCCTTCGGCGACATCGTGCTCGGCCGTCCGAGCGTCGCCGACTATGTCGAGCGCACCCAGTACTTCGGCTGCACCGCAGGCCGCTGCGCGAACCGCATCGCGAAGGGCCGTTTCTCGATCGACGGCACCGAGTACACGCTCGCGACGAACAACGGCGCGAACCACCTCCACGGCGGCAACAAGGGCTTCGACAAGGTGGTGTGGAAGGGCGAGGCCAAGATGACCGAGTCAGGCCCCTCGATCACCTTCACCTACCGCTCGCCCGATGGCGAGGAGGGTTACCCAGGCAATCTCGATGCGACGGTCGTCTACACCCTCACCGACGCGAACGAACTGCGCGTCGACATGACCGCGGCCACCGACAAGGCCACGCCCGTCAACCTCGCGCACCACACCTACTGGAACCTCTCGGGCCACGGGTCGGGCGACATCCTCGGGCATCTCCTGATGATCCCCGCGAGCCGCTACACGCCCGTCGACGCCTCGCTCATCACGACGGGCGAGATCGCGACCGTGAAGGGGACGCCGCTCGACTTTACCGCGATCAAGCCGATCGGCCGCGACTTCGGCATGGTGCCCCCGACGGGCGACGACCCGGGCGGGCTCGACCACAACCTCGTGCTCGACAAGACGCCGCTCCAGAATGGGCTCTGGCTCTCCGCGCTCCTGATGGACCCGAAGTCGGGCCGCACCATGGAGATCTGGTCGAACCAGCCCGGCATCCAGCTCTACACGGGCAACTTCCTCGATGGGATTCCAGGCAAGGACGGAGCCGTCTACCAGAAGCACGGCGCGCTCTGCCTCGAGACGCAGGCGTTTCCCGACAGCGTCAACAAGCGCAAGGCGGACGGATCAATGAAGGAGGGCTGGCCCGAGGTCGTGCTTCGTCCTGGCGAGACCTACCGGCATTCGATGGTGCACCGCTTCTCCGTGGCGGGCGTGGCAAGGGCGCCACGCCCCGCGGCGCCGTGATGCACGCACGGGCGGCGCCGTGATGCACGCGCGGGCGGCGCCGTGATGCACGCACGGGCGGCGCCGTGATGCGCGCAGAACACTCGAATGCAAAGGAACGGCGCGCAGCGGGGGCTGCGCGCCGTTCGACATTCCGGGTGAGGAAGAAGACGGGGAGGTGAAGGGGGGCGATCGTCAGCGACGACGGCGAGATGCGAGCCCTGTAGTTCCCGCAAGGGCGAGGAGAGCCAACGCGCCAGGCGCGGGAATCGCGTTGAAGCTCGCGTTGTAGCTGGCAAACGCTCCGCCACCGTTGCCGACATTGGCATCGGCGCGGATCTCAAGGCGATAGGAGCGGCCCGAGTCGAGCGACACGCTGCCCGAGGCGATGCTGTCGTCCGAAAGCGCGAGGCGCACGGTGTTCGAGGTGAGGTCGGTGAGGACCACGGAGACGAAGGCTGCGCCACCCGTTTCCGTCTCGCTCAGTCCGACGATCCACGAGACATCGAGGGTCGAAGCGCCGTCAAAGCCCTGCGCGACGAAGGTGATGTCGACGAGGTTCAGCGACACGACCGCGAAGTTGGCCGAACCCGAGAGCGCCTGCGCGGCTCCCGTGAACTCCATGGCTTCGGCAGCGAGGCTGGAACCGTGGTTGGCGAGGCCCGAGTAGCCGCCGCCCGAAAGCGAGGCAGACCCGAACCACACGCCGCCTGCGTTCGAGGAGTCGGAATCCGAGGCCCCTCCCGCAGTGACACTGACGGAACGGAGTGTTGACGAATAGACAAAGCCTGCAGCGGCCTGCTGGGAGAGTGCCCCCAGAGCCACCGCGGCGGCCGCAAAAGCGGCAGCGCGTGTGTTGAATCCCATTTTCCAAACTCCCTACATGAAGACGAGTTCCCGCTCGCCTTCCCCTTTTCCTGGGTTCGCCGGCTCCCCGAAAGAGCGCTGCCGCGACCAGGCCTCAAACAACGACCTCAGTCCTGCTGGCTGCTCCAGCAGGATCGGTCGAGCGGACAGTACCACGCATGCGGGCGAAGCCAAGAAAACTGGGCAGGAAATCCCACAAATCAACGCCATCACAACAGCCGCTTCATGAAGGCCGCCCGCGGTGGTTTCCGAATCGGGGCTCTGCGCGGTCCAGATGCGACTGTTATCGAGCCTTCTCGATCTCGGCGACCCCGTGACGGACTCAGCTGCGGACGAGACTGGGCCCAAGTTCCCGCAGTTCAGCGAGACTTCGTACCCCTGAGAGGGCGAGGGCAAGGTCGAATTCCGCCGTGACGATGGCGAGTGCCCGCGCGACCCCCGCCTCGCCGCCTGCGCCAAGTCCCCACAGAATTGGGCGGCCGAGCGCCACGGCGTCGGCCCCGAGGGCGATCGCTCGAAGGACATCGACGCCGCGGCGGACCCCTCCGTCGACGATGACCGCCGCCTTCGCGTTGGCCGACTCCCGCACGGCACTGGCGCAGTCGCGGAGCACATCGGCAGTGGCTGGAGCGCCATCGAGCTGGCGTCCGCCATGGTTCGAGATCCACACTCCTGCGGCGCCCGCATCGAGCGCCCGCCTGCAGTCGTCGGGCCTGCAAAGGCCCTTGGCGACGACTGGAAGCCGCGTCGCGGCTGCGAGCGCCTCGAAATCGCGCCAGTTCGCGCTCGGGTCGATCGTCCATGAGAGGGCGCCCGCCATTCCGACGCCGCTCCGCCCCGTCGGCCCGCCAGGTCGCTCGAGATTGGGGAGGCTGAGGCCATCGGGCACGCGGAAACCGTTGCGGATGTCGCGCTCGCGGGTTCCCCACACAGGTGTGTCCGCGGTGACCGCGAAGCCATCGAAGCCCGCCGCTTCCGCTCGGGCGACGAGCGCGCGCGTGGCGTCTCGGTCTGCGGAGATGTAGATCTGCATCCACAGCGGCCCCTGCGTCGCCGCGCGCACTTCCTCGAGCGGTGTCGTCGAGAGGCTCGAGAGGCACATTGGGACGCCAGCAGCACCCGCGGCGCGCGCCGTCGCGCACTCGCCGTCGGGGTGCGCGAGCTTCTGCATCGCGGTCGGCGCAATCAGGATCGGCGAAGGCACTCGCTTGCCGAGGAGCTCGCCCTGCGTTGATCGATCCGAGACATCCACGAAGCCGCGGAAGTGCACGGCGAGCGCCCGCCACGAGGACTCGTTCTGCGCGAGCGTGCGCTCATCCCAGGCGCCAGAGCGGTAGTAGTCCCACGCCGTCCTCTCGATGCGATCGCGCGCCAAGGCCTCGAGGTCTGCGAGCGAGACCGCCTTGGCGAGTTCTGCGGCGGGATCAGATGATGCGTGCATGGGCGGAGCGGAGGATACCGCGCGCGGGTGTCGGCCGACGCGCCCGCGACCGTCATGGAGCGGTCGCCGCCGCGGCGGCTCCCTTTGGTGCTTGGGCGCTTCGCTCCGCGCTCGGTGTCGGGAGTCAGAGCCTGATCGCTCCCACATGCACACAGGCGCACCGCCGTCGCGGTGCGCCTGTGGCGTTGCCTCTGCCCAAGGAGCGCCGCGTCAGCGGCGTCTGCGGATTCCCACGAGGCCGCCGAGCGCGAGCAGCGCGACCGCGCCAGGAGAGGGGATCAGCTGTGCGTTGTAGTTCTGGCCGTCGAGCCAGCTCTGGCCCTGGATCGTCCAGTTCGTCAGCCAGTTGAAGCTCGCGAGGCTCGGGTCCGTGCCGTACTGGGCGTTCAGGCCGCGCACGGGGTGGAACCAGATGCCGATCTTCTCGGCGAACGCGACGCCCGTCCACTCGTCGCCCTGCGCGCTTGGGTAGAGCGGAACATGGTTCTGGATGACGCTCGCGTCCATCTCGAGATAGAAGCGCCGCGTCGTGCCCGAGTCGGAGGCGTACATCTGCGTCACGGGGCTCGTTCCGGCGGTGTTCAGCGAGCTCCAGATGCGGTCGGGGGCCTGCACGCCCGCGTCGGGCGAGCCGTCCATGTAGCTGCTGGCTCCATTGATGCCGTTGTAGTTGTAGACCGTGACGCGCGGCATGACGGATGTCTCGTCGACGATGTTGGATGCGTCGAAGTAGATCAGTGCAAGTTCGCCCGCGTGACCCTTCGGGTTCGGCCCTGGCGAGATCGCGAGCCAGTAGCCCACGGTCTGTCCGCCGACCGAGGTGTTCATCGTCACGTCCCACAGGAAGCGGTTCGTGGTCGGGTTGAATTCGGCACGGATCGACTGGATGCGGCCTGCGCCTTCGTTGGTGCCGTGCTGGCCGTGGGTGAAGTCGTAGCGGTAGAACACCTCTGCGTGCGCGGACGCTGAGATGGCGGAAAGCGCTGTGAGCGCGGTGAGCGCAAGGACAGTCGTGCGGACCATGATTCTCTTCTCCTCCTCTTTGAATGGATTCGTGAAACGAACGGAGAGCCGTTCGGTCGACGCAGCGGGCGCTCCCGCCGTGGCTGCAGTCGAACCTACCCCACAATGGGGATGAGGCAAGTCGCGTGCGTGAGTTCCCGAGCGCATCGCCGCTGCATCGATGGACGAATTGTCGCTCTCGCGCGAGGTCCTACAGACGCTACAGACGCTACAGACGCGATAAACGCTCCAGACCGCACAGACCGAACACGGCCGAAAAAAGAACGCGGCCGCCCTCGTGGGGCGGCCGCTTCGTGGACTTGAGCCGCGGGCCGATTTGCCGCGTCAGCGGCGCCTTCGCCCGACGAGGCCAACGGCGGCGAGCGCCGCGAGTGCCGTTGGAGCGGGAACGAACTGCGCGTTGTAGTTGGCGCCATCGAGCCAGCCGTGGTTCGTGTAGCTCCAGCCCGTGAGGTAGTTGAAGCTGCCCTGCGACGGATCCGTGCCGTAGGTCGCGTTCAGTCCGCCGAAGTGGGAGAACCAGATGCCGATCTTGTTTCCGAAGGCGAGTCCCGTCCAGTCGTCGCCCTGCGGGTTCGGATAGAGCGGCGTGTGGTTCTGCACGATGCTCGCGTCGAACTCGAGGACGAAGCGACGCGTGTTGCCCGTGTCGGTGGCGGAGAGCTGCGAGATCACGCTCGAGGCGCCCGCGTCGAGCGAGCTGAAGATGCGGTCTGGAGCCTGCGTGCCCGCGGCGGGCGAGCCGTCGAACCAGCTCGAGTTCGCGTTGAGGCCGTTGTAGTTGTAGACGGTGAACTTCGGCGTGACCGTCATGTCGTCGCCGAGGTTCGTGGCGTCGAAGTAGATGATCGCAAGCTCGCCCGCGTGGCCCTTCGGATTCGGGCCTGGCGAGACGGCGAGCCAGAAGCCGCGCGTCACCACGCTCGAGACATCGAAGGTGACATCCCAGAGGAAGCGGTTCGAGTCGGCGTCGAACTCCGCCTTGATGGTGTCGATGCGGCCCGCAGCGGGGTTCGTAGGCGACTGACCAAAGTTGAAGTTGTATTGATGGAAGCCCGCGTCGGCGGCGCCTGCGGTTGCGAGCGCCAGCAGGGCGCTCAGGGCGAATCTCTTCTTCATCGAGGATCTCCTCGATCGGCGGCGTCGTCCCCGCCTGCCACGCGCAGGGGAGGCCGACCACGGCGCCCGATCAGGGAGCGAAGCGCGAGGCGAGCCCATGCCTTGTCAGGGTTTCCACGCGAAAGCCGAATCGCGTGCTTCTCGGCCCAGCTCTGTGAGTCACTGATCCATGCCGTGCATGCTCTCGGACGCGATCCATGGCCAGCCCTCGAGGGGGTTCGGCTCTGCTGCGAGTTCAGCGCGCCCGGCCGAGGCGTCCTGCAAGGGGTCGCCCGCCTCGCGCGAGGCAGCGGGCGCGAGAAGAAGCGCGAGAAGCGCGATCACAGCCCAGCGGATGTTGCGCCTCGCCCTGCTCGGAGGAATCGGACGGCGGCGGATGGGGGAACTCATAAGCGAGAGGGTCGCATCCCACACACGCGGAGCAAGGGAATCCCAGCCGCCGTGGCACGGGAGGTGCTGCGCGGCTGGAACAGGGGCGACAGACCGCAAGGGTCGACCGCGTCGAGCGCGGCTTCCGCACAGCGCGGCGACCAGGACCTAGCGGCGGCGTGTGCGCCCATGCGGGACTTTGTGTTGATCAAGGATGGACAGCGAGGGCGCGGCGAGATACCGTGGAAATCGTCAACACATGGATCGCGAACGCTCAAAAGCCAGATCGGAGTTTGCAGAGCGGCGCTGCGTTCCGCTGAGAAGCGCTCGGACCTGTCAGTGCCAGTGATCGAAGCTTCCTTGGCCGCCACGGAGAGCCTTGCGCCACGGAGGACTCTGGAGGACTCTGAACCGAGGCAGACACCTGTGAATCGGCCGCGCAGCGCGCGCGGCGGGGCCTGTCCGCGAAACCTCTCACCGAAAGGAAAAGCCATGTCACGAAACCCAGATGGAGGTGCGACCAAGTCGGCGCGTTCGAGGCATTGCGCGCTTCGCCGAAACCGCTGGTCGCTGGTCGTCTCGATGGTCGCGTGGGTCGGAGGCCTGGCCGCTGCCGCGGAGGCGGTGCACGCGGCCGACGACGGACCGGGGTCTCGCGAGGAGATCGTGGAGCTTGTCCGCGGCGGCAGGGCGGCGATGCCTGCGTTCCATCTGACGGCCACGGTCGCCACGAAGCGCGTGGGTGCGAACGGGGATGCATCCTCCCCTGCGCAGGTCGTCGAGCACACGCGTGAAGAGACGGTCCTCTGCGAGCCGAAGGTCGCGGCGCGGATCGAGCGTTCGGTCGACGGAGATCGGCAGGTCGTGGCGAGCGACGGCACGCGGCACCTTCGCTATGCGATCCTGCGCGGGCTTGGCGATGGGCCCGACGAGGTGGGGGGCTCGACCTCTCGAGATGCGAAGGCGCTCAAGGTCCAGAACGAGCGCTCGATGGCGGATCTTCTCATGAACTGGCCTCTCATGGACGAGGTGCTGGCGCGCGCGGATGGCGTCGAGCCGACGAACGGCCTCGTGGCGTGGTCTCGCAGCCCGAGGTCGTGATCGACGCCGCGCCCGTCGTCATCGACGGCGTCTCCTGCGTCCGCGCGGTCCGCGGGTCCGCAGATGGCCGCTCGCGCGTCGAGTATGCGCTTGACCCGAGTGCGGGATGGCTTCCGCGGCGCCATCAGGTCTTCTCGGGCGACACGCTTGTCTTGTCACGCGAGGTGCATGAGTTCCACGCCA
>JBIKTI010000390.1:0-3115 GCA_044348205.1 Phycisphaerales bacterium
GCCGTTCGGGCGCACCTCCACGATCTCCGCTGTCACGCGCGCCGTGAAGTCGTCTGTGCGCGCGTAGCTGCCCTTCCCCTTGAAGGTCTTGTCGCCGCTCACGCCGACCGACGGAAGCTCGCTGCTCGCGAGCGGCGTGAGGAACCCGCTGCCGATCGACGCTGGATCGAGGTTGATCCACGCGTCGACTTCCGCGGACATCTCGTAGTTCTTGTCGGCCTTCGCGTCGGACGAGCTCTTCGACTTGCTCGACTCGCTGATGACGATCGTGACGAGGTCGTGCACGGCGAAGGTGCGCGGCTCGGGGTCCTTCACGGCGAAGAGGCTGCCTTGGTCGAAGTTGACGGGGCCGCGCACGGGCTTCGGTGCGGCCTGCTGCGCCGCGAGGGCCATCGCCGTGACGGAGCGCGAGCTGCGCGGCACGGCCGGGGCGGCGGCGTCCGTCTCGTCGCGCGCCGCGTTGCGCGGGGTCTCCGACGAGGGAAGCGGGGCGGACGCTGGCTTGGTTCCGTCGTTCGCGGCAAGCGCAAGCACGGCGACGAGCGGGGGGAGCAGGGCTGGGATCGGCATGGGGTTCTCTCTGCGTGTTCAGCGGACGATCGCGCGGCCACCGCCGACGACTTCCGCCCTGATCTGCTTGGTGTCGCGTGCGCGGCCGACGCCCGGCCGCGCGAAGGAGATCGTCTCTCCGATCGCGCCGTCCTCGAGCGCCACGGCCTCGAGCTCTATCACGACGCCGCCCACCTCGCGGCGGACGAGCACGCGGTCGTTGCGGCGCACGCTGGCGGCCGCGACGAGGTCTTCCTGCGCGAGGACAGCGCCGCGGTTGACGCTGCGCGCGAGCGTGGCGCCGACGGCGAGCGTCGGGTCCGCTGCGCGCGCCGCGATTGTCGGCGCGAGCGCACGGCGTTCGATGGAGATCGTCTCGGGCGCGATCGGGCGCCCGCGTCGGATCGGCTCGCCTGCGACCGCGACCTCGCGCACGACGCGCGGAAGGACGCGCACGCGCTCGCGCGACACGACCTCGTCGCCGTCGTGGACGATGATCTCGAAGGCAACGGAGTCCGCGCGCAGCGCGCTCCGCGCGGCCACCTCGACGCGCATCGCCTCGCGCGGCGCAAGGCGGGCGAGGTCCTCTTCCGCGATGTGGAGCTCGAGCAGCGCGCCGTCGACGCCGAAGGCGTGGACGAGCATGTCGCTCACGAGGCCGAGCGGCGTCGCGAGGCCTTCGTGGGCCGTGGGGTCGACGATGGCGGGCGCGGCGTGGCGGGCCGGCCGCGCCACCGTGGCGGGAGGAGCGTCTGGTGCGGGCTTGCGCGGCGCGGAGGCGCCCGCCACGAGGGGCCGCACCACGGTCTTCTCGCCTCGGAAGCGCACCTCCGCGAGGTTCGCGCCCGCTGCCGCGAGCCGTGCGCGCACGGCGTCGGCCGAGAGCTCGCGCGCGGCGGCGGATGCGTCCGCGACCACGGAGGCCGCGAGCGCCTCTGCGCGCGCTCCGTCGAGCTCCGCGATGTCCGCGAGGGTGACGGCGCTGTCGGCCGCCACGCGCACCGAGGCGCGCAGCGTCACCGTGTCCGCGACGGCGGTCGCAGCCGAGGCGAGGAGCGCAAGCGCCGCGACAAGCGCCAGGAGAAGGCGGGCACGGGGCGATGCGGCGCGGGCGGCGTCTGGGGCGGTGCGGTGCATGGCGCTGTCCTCAGAAGGTGCGGATGTTCGAGACATTCTGCAGGGTCTCGTTCGCGGCCTGGATGACCTGGCTGTTCATCTCGAAGGTGCGCTGCGTCTTGATGAGCGACACGAGCTCGGTGACGGGGTCCACGTTCGACGCCTCGAGGAAGCCCTGTCGCAGGCCGCCGATTCCCTCGAGCGTGGGCTGGCCCTCGAGGGGCTCGCCGCTCGCCGCGGTCTGGATGTAGACATTGTTTCCGATGGTCTTGAGTCCCGATGGATTCACAAACCGCGCAAGCGTGATTTGACCGAATTCTGCTGGCTCCGTCTGCCCAGGCAGCGTGCCCGACACGATGCCGTCCTGCGAGATGCTCACCTGCTGCGCATCGGGCGGGACCTGGATCTCGGGCTCAAGTCGGTAGCCGGGGCTGTTGGCGAGAACGATCGAGCCCTCGCTGTTGAGCGTGAAGTTGCCTGCCCGCGTGAACCCGATGCCCGTGCCGAGGTCAGGCGGGATCACGAGCTGGAAGAAGCCGTCGCCCTCGATCATGATGTCGAGCGTGCGGCCCGTCGATTCGGCGGGGCCCTGCGAGAAGTTGAGCTGCGTGCCTGAAATCTGGGTTCCGAGGCCGACATAGAGGCCAGTCGGCCGCTGCACGGCGTTGCCCGCGGGAAGGCCGGGCTGCGCCAGCTCCTGGTAGAAGAGGTCCTCGAAGTTCGCACGCGAGCCCTTGAAGCCGCTGGTGTTGGCATTGGCGATGTTGTTCGCCGTCACATCGAGGCTGAGGGCCGAGGCGCTCATGCCCGTGGCTGCGGTGTTGAGTGCGATGTAGCTCATGGTTGTTTCCTGCGTGGCGTGCGCGCCTTCGTCGGGAGGCGCGCGCTGGCCTCATATGTGTCAATTCAGTTCAGTTATTGTCGCGTGTATTTGTCAGGCGAACCGTCCAAATGCCTCGACCATGCGTCCTGTCATCTGGTCCTGGTACTGCATCAGCCGCATCGAGAAGTCGATGCCGCGCGAGATGCGCATGAGTTCCGCGAGCGTGGCCACGGAATCGACGGTGCTCTCCTCGAGCGCGCGCTGGCGGATGGAGGTTCCCGCGGGGGCGGCGACGGTCTTTCCGCCCGCGATGCGCAGCGCGTCGCGTCCCTCCTTGCGCAGGGTCGCGAGGTCCGCGGGCATGACGAGCTGGAGGCGGCCGATCTCCTGGCCGCCCTGGAAGACGCTCCCCGAGGCGTCGACGAGGAGGTCCGCGGACTGCCCCTCGAGCGTGATCGGGTTTCCGTCGATCCCGAGGACGGCCGCGCCGCTCGTCGCGAGCACCAGGCGGCCCTGCGCGTCGCGGGTGAGCGCGCCCGCGCGGGTCACGAGGACATCGTTCGAAGGCCCCGCGGCGTCGGCGGCCTTCTCGAGGACGAAGAAGCCGTCGCCCTCGATCGCGAGGTC
>JBIKTI010000391.1:0-3114 GCA_044348205.1 Phycisphaerales bacterium
AGCCCCAGGTGTTGTTCATCGTCATGCAGGTCTCCCAGTCGACGCCGTCGCCGAGCCCCGTTGCGGGAATCTGCTGTTCGGGCGTGCCGTAGTCGCCGCGGTAGTCGCCTTCGCGCGTGATGCCCTCCATGCCCGAGCGGCCCGTGTCGACGCGGTTGTTGACGATGATGTCGCGGTCGAGCCCACGCACGAAGTCGTAGAGATCCTTGCCCATCTCGTGGGTCCAGGTTCCTTCCCACTCGCCGTCGAACCAGAGGATGGCGACATCGCCGTACGCGCCGCCCGTGAGCTCCGCGAGCTGCGCCTTCATGTACGCGACATAGCGCGCGTAGTCTGCGCCGTCCGTGCTCCGCGTGTCCCACTCGCGGCGCGGCAGGTAGTCGGGGTGGTGCCAGTCCATGATCGAGTGGTAGAAGCAGAGGCGGATCCCAGCCTCCGCGCACGCATCCGCGAGCTCCTTGAGCGGATCGCGGGGCGCAAACGGCGAGCCGCCGACATCCCACTCGGTGTGCTCCGAGTCCCACAGGCAGAAGCCGTCGTGGTGCTTCGAGGTGATGACGATGTACTTCATGCCCGCGCTCTTCGCGATCCCGACCCAGCGCTTCGCGTCAAAGCTGACCGGGTTGAACCGCTGCTGGAGCGGCGCGTAGTCCTCGACCGTGATGCGTGCGTTCGACTGGATCCACTCGCCGATCCCGCGCACGGGCTTGCCGTTCCACTCGCCGGCGGCGACCGAGTAGAGGCCCCAGTGGATGAACATGCCGAACTTCGCGTCGCGGAACCACTCCATGCGCGCGTCGAACTCCTCGGGCGTCTCGTTGACGAGGTTGACGCCGCCGTGGCGGACGACGGTGTCCGAGCGCGGCGCCGCGGTCTGCGTGGACGCGCAGGCCACGACGAACGAGGCGGACGCGAGCAGGGCTGCGAGCGAGGCGACGCGGTTTGGCATGGCGCGGATGGTACTCCCCGTGCGCGTCCGCTACCGTTCACGCATGTCGACCGCGAAGGAGCTCGCCAGGACCGACCGACGGATCTTCGTCACGGCGGACACGCACTTCTGCCACAGGCAGGCGCTCGAGATCTTCGCGCGCCCGTTCGGCACGGCGGAAGAGATGGACGCGGCGATCATCGCGCGCATCAACGAGACGGTCGGGCCGAAGGACATCCTTGTCCATCTGGGCGACTTCATGGTGAAAGGCGGTGGTCGTGGCTGGGACGAAGACGACCTCCGCAGCGCCGAGCGGCTGCGCGGCGCGATTCAATGCAAGCGGATCATCCTCGTGCGCGGCAACCACGATCCGAGCGGTGAGAAGCGCTTTGACGCGATGTTCGAGGCGGTCGAGGACATCGTGTCGGGCCGCGGGATCGCGGGCGTCGACGAGCGCGTCGTCCTGTTCCACTATCCCGTCGAGCAGTGGCAGGGCAGGCCGAACGGCGGATTCCACCTGCACGGCCATGTGCACGGCTTCGGCGCGCATCTCGCGCGTCGGTTCGATGTCGGCATCGATGTCGCGGCTAACGCGATGCGGCCACGGCTGCTCGTCGATCTTGTCGCGGAGCTGCGCACGGAAGCGCCGAGCGGGTTCACGCGCGTCTCATGAGCGAAGGAACCCATGTATTCGCGCAAGCGACTCGACATCGGATGGATCGACCTCGCTGCTGCGGCGTGCAGCGCCGTGCGTTCGGCGTCTGCGGAGTCGCTCGCGCGAGGGATCGAGTCGCGCCTCTCGCGCGATGGCCGCGAGGCGATCGCGTTTCTCTCGCTTCGCAGCGGCTTCGACCTGATGCTGCGCGAGCTCGCCCTGCCGAAGGGAAGCGAGGTGATCGTGTCGGCGCTGACGATTCCCGACATGTGGACGCTGCTTGAGCATCACGGGCTGCGCGTGATTCCCGTCGATGTCGACCAGGCGACGCTTGCGCCGACAGCGGCCGACGTCGAGCGGCTCGTCACGCCCGCGACGCGCGCGGTGCTCGTCGCGCATCTCTTCGGGACGCGCAACGGCCTCGATGAGATCGTGCGCGTGGCGCGCGAGCGCGGGTTGCTTCTGTGGGAAGACTGCGCGCAGACCTTCGATTCGCCGACGCCCTGCGGCGATGCGCGCGCCGATTGCTCGATGCTGAGCTTCGGGCCGATCAAGACGGCGACGGCGCTTGGCGGCGGCGCGCTGCTCTTTCGCGATGCAGCGCTTGCCACGAAGTGCCGCACTGCGCACGCGGCCTACCCGCGCGCATGCAGCAAGGCGTTCCTGAAGCGCGTGCTCAAGTATGTCGGCCTGAAGTTCATCAGCCTTCCGCTTCCGTACGCGTGCTTCGTGCGCTGGTGCCGGTGGCGCGGCCGCGACTACGACACGGTGATCCAGGCATCCGTGCGCGGCTTCGCGCGCGACGAGCTGCTCAAGCGTCTGCGGCACCAGCCGTCGCGCGGGTTGCTCGCGCTCTTGCTGCGGCGCATCGCGCGCGCGGACGGCATGCGCGTGCGCGCGCGCAAGGCGGTGGGCGACGAGCTCATGCATGCACTCATGCAATCACGAGATGGCGTGCGCGAGGTGCCTGGTCACGCTGCCCTGTACCACGACCACTGGGTGTTTACGGTGCTGACCGACGAGCCGACGGCGTTGATCGAGCGCCTGCGCGCCGCGGGTTTCGACGCGACGAGCACCGCGACGATGCGCAGCGTGCCCGCGCCGGGCGACCGCCCCGACCTCGCGCCGCGCGCTGCCGAGCGCATGCTCGCGAGGCTCGTCTATGTGCCGATGTATCCCGAGCTCCCCGCGTACGCACGCACAAGGCTCGCAGAAGCGTTGCAGAACGGGTGATGCCAGCCGTCGACTCCGGTCGTTGTTCGCGCGATACCAAAACCCTGGGTGCCAGCAGACTTCAGTCTGCTGAACGGATGATGTCAGCCGTCGACTCCGGCGTCCGTGGTTCAGCGGACTAAAGTCCACTGGCACCCAGGATGAACGACTCTGACGGTCAAACCACCCGACACCCACCACCGGACGACTTCGGTGATCAAACCGTCCGACACCAACCGCCTGGGTGCCAGCAGACTTCAGTCTGCTGAACGGATGATGTCAGCCGTCGACTCCGACATCCGTGGTTCAGCGGACTAAA
>JBIKTI010000538.1:0-3113 GCA_044348205.1 Phycisphaerales bacterium
GCGCCTCGCCTGATGCGCTGGCTGTAGCTGGCTGAGGTGCTGGAGCTGCACCGGCGCCTCCTGACGCAAAGCGGCCGCACTCGGCTTCTCCCTCATCCAGAACCACCCATTCCTGGACGGGAACAACCGCATCGGACATGCCGCGCTGGAACTCACCCTGGTGCTGATCGATCTGGAGCTGACCGCAGGGGTCGACGCCGCCGAGGCCGTGGAGTTGGCCGTGGCCAGCGGGGCCATGGATCGGGAGACCTTCACGCGGTGGGTGATGGACAACCACAGGCCACTGCCCGTGGGCTGAACGCTGGGTGGCCTCATTGCGGGTGGCCCGAGCCAGCTGGAGCAACAGGGCCTGATCGATGCGCCGCGGATCGGCCGGATCGGCTGCGGACGACGTGGAATGCGCTGCTGGCTTAGGGCACCTGTTGGAAGAGCGCCTCCAGCCGCTCACGGCTGAGGTCGACATAGAGAACTTCATCACCGGGCTCGGGCGCCTCGGGATGGCGCCTTGGCATGGAGCCGGTTCTCCGGGAAGTCAGCGGAGCGGAGCCGCGCAGGTTCTGACTCATCAAGGCAAAAGCTCCACCAGCGATGAGCGCAAAAAATAAAAAGTAGACAGCGGCCAGAAGGTCGTTCAAGGGAAGGGACTCTCTGGCCCACCCTAGTGCAAAGAATTGTGAACCGTTGGCCGGGATCCCTCCGGCCCATGGTTTTGCTCCACTTGCTTTGATCTGAAAAGCTGAGGCGCGCAGCCGTTCCTGGCCTGCAAACCCCCGCCGACGTGCCAGGATGTAACAAGAACGTTACAAAGCGATGACCACTGGCGAGCTGTTCCTTGAGAGCCTGGGTTCCGGGGTGATCACCCAGGCTGAGCAGGCGGCGATGCAGCGGCTGGGCTGCCGGGTCGCGCCGCACCTGCAACGGCACCGCCAGGTGCTGAACGAGTGGATCGAACCGCCTGAGGCAAGACGACTCGCCAATGCATGAATAGCCCCATCCCCTTGCAACTGTCCCGCAGCCTGTTGGATGCCGCAGGGGTATCCGTGTCATTACATCATCTTGAGAGGATACCCCGCAAAAGCAAACTTCTGATTGTCAGCAACCATCGCAGCCTGCTTGATGCTCCGCTGCTGATGAAGGCGATCGGTCGACCAGTGCGGTTCGTCTGCCACTACTACATGAGCCAGGTGCCGCTCTTGCAGCAGGCGATTGCGCTGATGGGCGCCTTTCCGCTCGAGGCTGATCAGCGCAAGCAGTCGTCGTTCTTCCGGCAGTCGGCCAGGTATCTACAAACCAATCAGGTGGTGGGCGTGTTTCCTGAGGGTGCGGATCCGATGGTGAAGGTCAACGCCCCCCAGCAGCTCAGCGCCTTTCACAGGGGTTTTGCCCACCTTGCCCTCAGGGCGCCGGTGACTGGGCTGGCGATTCTGCCGGTTGCGATTGCTTCAAGGGAGGAAAGGCAGGGAAAGCTGGCTCCGCTCTCTTTGTTTCGGCGCTTCGATCCATCGGAAGCACTTTTCCAACGCGATGGCTGGCATGCTGCAATCCTGTATCGGCATGTTGATGTTCTCTTTGGCCATCCTCTGCTGATCGATCCGGCTTGGAAATCTCGGTATCGAGGCAGCAGTGGAGCGGCTGCAGCTCGAGATCTCACCCAAGCCTGTTGGAGCCAGATCGCGGACATGCTTGCCCAATGAGAACGTTCCATGCTGCCAAACCATGATGACAACATCCAGTGCCTTGCGGCTCATCGCGTCGACGCCTCGAACACCATCCCGACCGCTGTTTGTCTTTTTGCCGGGCATGGACGGCAGTGGTGCACTGCTGCAACCCCAGGTTGCCGGGCTCAGCACAAGCTTTGACATTCGCTGCTTGTCCATTCCACCAAACGACCTCAGTGGATGGGACGCACTGACCGAGCAAGTTGCCGCTTTGATCCGGGTCGAGCAGCAACAGCATCCTGGACGCACGACCACCGTTTGCGGCGAATCATTTGGTGGTTGTTTGGCGTTGAGATTGATCACGCGCTATCCGAACCTGTGTGATCAATTGATCCTGGTCAATCCCGCCTCCTCAGCGCAGCGTCAACCCTGGATCGGTGCCTGCAGTTCCTTGACTCAACTGCTGCCCACCCCGATCTACCAACTTTCCGCCCTGAGTCTGTGCCATCTGTTGATTGCATCCGATCGGGTCTGCAGGCCCTCACGGCATCAGCTGCTGGCTGCCATGCAGGCGGTGAGGCCTCAAAGCGCTGCCTGGAGATTGGCATTGCTCAGACAGTTCCGCCTGGAGGATCTGCGCCTTGATCGCGTTCATCAGCCTGTTGTAATCCTGGCCTCAGAGGCGGATCGCCTCCTACCTTCCCAACGCGAGGCGAAGCGATTGGCAGGCTTTCTTCCAGGCGCCACAATCGTTCGGCTTCCGGAGAGTGGGCATGCCTGCCTTTTGGAGGATCAACTCAATTTATCGGCCATCCTCCAGTCGCAGGGTGTTTGTCCTGACCAGTTCCTGATTTCTCCTCAATGCCATGCCTGCTGAAGTGGTGCTGGGCGGCAGCTGATCGAGGCGGTGGGCCGCAAGCTGGATCGGCTGCGGCAAGGCCGGATCGCGCACTGCGGCTTGAATGATTTGTCGCTTTGCTTTGCTCCCCGAGCTTGAGGAATCGCTCTTCATCGAGCAGGCTCAGTTGGCAACTACGCAAGCGATAAAAGTATTCCGCCCCCAGCCACAAACAGCAAGCCTGCCCAACCTATCATCGAAGGACGCTCACCCAGAAAAGCAAAGCCTACTAAAGCCACCATCAACAGGCTTAATCGATCAACGGGCACCACCAACGAAGCATCGCCTTGCTTCAGGGCTCTAAAAAAGCAGAACGATGACAAGCCGCTACCCAGGCCCGAAAGCACAATGAATAGCCACGTTTGCTGGGACAAGGCAAATGGGCTGCCTAACTTTCCGGTTGCCAGAATGAGTAATGGCAGAAAAATAGCGATGACGATGGTGCGGATTAGCGTGGCCAGGTCTGCGTCGACGTTCTCGAGCCCAATCTTGCCAAATACTGCCGATGCCGTTGCAAAAAGTGCAGATAAAAAAGCCCAGATAAACCAAAGCGGCAG
>JBIKTI010000392.1:0-3106 GCA_044348205.1 Phycisphaerales bacterium
GGCGAGGTCGCCACCGCCGACGACGCCGTCGCCGTCGAGGTCCGCCGACACCTGCGTCGTTCCCCACAGGACGAGCAGTTGGCCGAGGTCATGGCCGTCGACGAGCCCGTCGCCATCGATGTCCGCGGGGCACGGCGGAGCGGGATCGATCGGCTCGAAGAGATCGAGCGAACGCTCGTGGCTGCGCCCCGCGATCTGGTGCCCGAGCACGCGGCCGGGGAAGTCGTCGAAGGTCGGGTGGATGCCGCCGTAGATGCGCGACTGGCCCGCCGCGTCGGCCGCGTCGTAGTAGGTCGCCCACTGGAACTCGAGGTCCTGGCTCGGGCCCGCCTCGAACACGAGGAAGTCGTTCGCCTCGCATGTGTATGCGGCGAGGCCGCCTGGGAAGAACGCGCTGCCTGTGATCCGCGCGAGGACCTCCGCGGCGGAACGGCTGAAGGTCGAGTGACCCGAGACATAGCCTGCGAACGGCGGCGTGACGAAGTTCGCGCGCTGGTACGGCACCCACTCGCCCGCGAGGATCCACTCGACGCCCGAGTACTCGGTCTCGGGGTTCGCAGGGACACCCGGCCATCCGACGACCGCGACAGCACCCACATGGTCGGCGAGGTGCGCGTGCCGCTGTCCCGGCGCAGCGGTCGCCTCGGTGACGAGCTCCACGACGCCAGGCAGCAGGTTCACGCCATCGAGGTCGAACGACGGAAGCGACGGATCGGAGCACTGACCGTTGCCCGCGAGGTGGCGGATCGCCGTGATCGGGCGGCTTCCGTCGTAGTGGGTCTTCACGCCCCACGCTGTGATCGCGGCGTCATGGAGCGCGCCGTTGAGCATGACATACATCTTCACATCCCACTCGAGCGGGCCGAGTTCCGCGCCCTCGCCGCCGATCTTGCGCACGAAGCCAGGGTGGTCGACGACCGCGTTGGCGATCTCGTTCCAGTGCCCGGGCGGCGTCGAGGACTGCGGGCCATCGGCCCAGAACTCGGCCACGCAGCGCGCCCAGTCGCCGCGGCGCACGATGTTCGCGGGGTACGGCGCACCAGTCGCGGGGTTCACGGCGTGTCCCGTGCCCGAGTCTGCGCCGAGCGGGTTGTTGCCGATCGCGGAAGGCGAGATGTCGATCGTCACGCCGTCGTCTGGCGAAAGCCATGCTGTCCGCCTGAGGACATCCTCGTGGCCAGCGCGGAACGCGGCGTCGCCCTCGCCATTGAGAAGCGGGACATCGGGCGGATCAAAGTAGACGCCCGGCCGCGAGGGATCCATGTCGCTTGCAAGGAGCCCGAACGGCTGCACGGAGGCCCAGTGCGGCGCGAGGCGCTTCTGCACCGTGCCCGGCACCGCGTTCCCCTTCGCATCGAAGGTGTGGCTGAGTGCGAGCGGCTGCCAGAGCGACGCGTCGACGAGCGTCGGATTGAACGGAAGCCCGACGATGAGCGGAGGGTTGACGGGCGGGTAGGCGCCCGACTCGGCCTGGTAGCCCTGCGGTTCTCGCGAGCCGTCTGCAAGCGCCGTCGCGATCAGCTGCGCCGCCAGGCGATTGCCCACGGCGGCGGGCGCGTCGCCTTCGGTCGTGGTCACGCCGGTCGGGTAGCCGAGCGCCGCCATGCGCGCGTCGAGCGCCGCCTGGATGAGCGCTGCGTTCGGACTCGACGCAAAGCGGTGACGCAGCAGGCGGTAGGCCGCGTAGGAGATCGTCTCGTGCTGCGCGGCGGTGCGGTCGACCGCCGCATGCTTCTCAGCGAAGAGGTAGTGACGCGCGGTCGGCTCGTAGACGGCCCACGCGTCGTACATCGCGACCGACAGGTGGAAGAGATTGCGCGCGTGGACGGGTGGACGCGGCGTGTCCTTGCGGATCGCGGCGAGCACGGTCTCGTTCCAGCCGCGGGCGACCGAATCGTCCGCGCATGCGGCGTTCGACGCACCAAGGATGGCGACGACGGTGGCTGACACAACAGCCGCGCCGTGGCGGCCCCTGCGGAAAAACTCTTGCATGGCTGTGATCTTCTCCTGAGCGCGAAGGTAGCCCTGATCGGGGGTCTTGCAAGCGAAAGGCCGTGAGTTCGGCGCGAAGGAAACACGGGCGGAACGGCTGCGATGCTCTCGGACCCGCCGAAACCCAGCCGAAGCCCGTCGAAACCCGCAGCGCTCACACCCGCTCGGTCACGACCCCCTCGGGAAGCGCGTCGAGGAACCGCCGCCCGTAGGACTTCGTCACGATCCGCGGGTCGAGCACGACGACGCGCCCCGCATCGCTTGCGCTGCGGATCAGCCGCCCGACTCCCTGCTTGAAGCGCAGCACGGCGCGCGGCAGCTGGTCGTCGCGGAAGCTGTTGCCGCCGAGCGACTCGATCCGCTCGTGCCGCGCCTGGATCAGCGGGTGGTCGGGCACATCGAACGGCAGCTTGGTGATGATGACATTGCGCAGCGCGCGGCCGCGGACATCGACGCCTTCCCAGAAGCTCGCCGTGCCGAAGAGGACCGAGTGCTCGTGCTCGCGGAAGCGCTTGAGGATCTGCCCGCGCTCGCCGTCCTCGCCTTGGATGAAGACGGGGTGCCCCGCCGCACGAAGGACAGGCGCGCATCGCTCCGCGACCTCGCGCAGCGCGCGGAAGCTCGTGAAGAGGACGAACGCACCGCCGCCCGTCTCATCGATCTGGCGGAGGATGCGCGGCACGAGCTCGCGCACGGCCTCGGGCGATTCAGGCGGAGGCATGCTGCGATCGATGATCACGCGCATCTGGCTCGCGTAGTCGAACGGGCTCCCGAGCGCGAGCGTCTTCGCCCCGTCGCACCCGAGGCGGCCGATCGCATGCGAGAAGTCCGCGCCCGATGCGGCGAGCGTCGCGCTCGTCATCGTGATCGAGACATCCATCGAGAAGAGATGCTCCTGCAGCACGGGGCCGACATCGATGGTGGCGCCCGAGAGCGTGAGCGCGGGACGGCGGCTTCCATGAAGCGGCTTTCCGCGCTCCACCCAGTAGACGCAGCCCGGAACGCCTTGCGCGATGAAAAGACCGACCTCCGCGCCGAGGGCCGTCACGCGCTCCGCGGCGCTCGCGAGGTCGAACTGCACGGACTCGTCCGTGGCGCGCTCGCGCAGCAGCTT
>JBIKTI010000060.1:0-9325 GCA_044348205.1 Phycisphaerales bacterium
TGGGCACCACGAGGAAGCCGACCACGAGCCCGAGGGCCGCGACCGACGCGCCGAGGAGCCCGAGGGCCGTTCCCGATGGACGAATCATGGGTTGCCTCCCTCGAAGGACGCATCCGCAACCACGGGCAGGCGCCAGCGCCGCTCGAGATCGGCGGAGAAGGTGACCTTGTACTCGCGGGCGCTCTTGCCGCGGAAGAGATAGCTGCGGCTCGACTCGAGCGTGACCTTCGACAGCGACTCGAGCCGCTCGAGACCCTGCACGATCGCGTTCACGCCCGCGTCATCGAGGGCGATCCCCTCGAGCTCGCACACGAGCATGCGCGGAGGCGTCTCGGCCTCCTTCGCGTTGCGCCGCACGCGCTTGTTCGAGCCCTGCACATTGTCGTAGCGGATCATGAGCCGCTTGACGACCGCGCCCGGGGGAAGGCTCCCGGCGACCGCCTTGATCACGCCGTGCGCGGGGATGGCGTTGCCCACCATGCGCTGGCGCTCGAGGGCGGCGAGAAGCTGCAGCTCGGTCTGCCGATAGGCCTCGATCTCCTGCTCGATCGCGATGACGGGAGCTCCTTCGCGCTGCGCGGCGGCGAGGATGCCGCGCGAGCGTGCCTCGACCCAGGTGGCGAAGGCGACGAGCCCGACCGTCACGAGGGCGATGCTTGCGGAGATGCCGACCACGCGGCGCGAGGCGCGCTGGGTGCGCACGCGCGCCAAGATCGGCTCTGGAAGAAGGTGGAAGGTGCGGTGCTTCACGCTGCGGCCTCCGAGAGCATGAGCGCGCGCGAGCGGCACGCGAGCCCGAAGCAGGCGATCCAGTCCGCCATCGAGGTCGGCCCGGCGCCGCCGACCACGCCGAGATCCGCGCTTCCTGCGGCGTTGGGGAGCTCGTCCTCGCACGACACCACGGTCGAGCGGCACGATTCCTCGATGAGTCCAGCAAGCCGCGGCTCCGCGCCGTGCGGCCCAGAGAGGACCACGCGCGCGGGCTGCCCGCCGCGGAAGGTCACGCCGAAGTAGCGGAGGCAGAGGGCGACCTCGCCCACGAGCGCGTCGAGCGACGCGCGTGTCGCGCCGAGCGCGGCCTCTTCCGTGACGGTGTCGACGGGGTTGCCGAGGCCGCGCATCGCGGCGAGGCGCGAGGCGCGGAGCGCCGCAGCGCTCTCGATCGGAACGGAGAGCCGCTCCGCGACCGCGCGGTCGAAGGCCGCGCCGCCCGTGGGGATCTCCCTGCAGAACGAGATGCGGTCGCCGCGAAGAACCAGGACGACGGATCCCTCTTGCTCGATGTGAAGGACCGCGCGAACATCGGCGACATCCGCGTCGCGGCGCGACCGCCTGCTGAGGGCGCGTGCGATCGCGGCGAAGCGCGGCTCGACGGCGACGGGCTCGTAGCCTGCGTCGACGAGGACGCCGAGCGCCTCCGACAGCTCCTCCGAGGGAGCGGCGACCATGAGGTGCTCTTCCTTGCCTTCATGCGAGTTCGACGGCGCGCCGGTGGGGAGCGCATCGGCGACGAGCGCCTCGCGCGGCATGCCGCAGCGCTCAGCAGCCTCCCACGCGACCGCCTCGCGGGCATCTGGCCCGCGCAGCTGCGGAAGACGCGTGACGGCCATCCGTACGAACCCCGACGGAAGCCCGACCACGACCTCGCGGCCCGTGAAGTTCGCGCGGCGCATCTGCTGCACGCACGCGGAGGCGCGGTCGACGAGCGTTGCGCCAGGCGCCACGCGCACGGTCGTCGCGCAGAGCGGTGCGTCGGGCCCATGACGGACCTGCATCGCGCGGGGCGCGTCTGGACTGAGATCGACCCCGATAGGGCCGACGAGTCTGTTCCATGGAAATCGTGTGCGCGACATGATGCGTGTTCCCTCGGTCGTGGAGACCTCGTCGTTCGTCGGCCTGTCGCAGGCCACGCTTTGGTCGGTCTGTGCGGACGGCGCCGATTTGTCAGGCTTCACGCCTGCTTCCCTCCGAAGCGAACCGCCGCGCGCAGAAACTGCGCGATCGGAGCCCCCGCGGCGCCCTCAGTTGATCTCGGCCTCTTCCTCGACGGGATCCCCGATCGCCACCTCGACCACGCGGACCTTCGCGGTCAGGGGCGACACCTCGAGCCTGAAGACGCGCTCCGCTGAGCGGAGCACGATGGTCCCGCCCGCGGACGGCTGGCCGTCGTCGTCCACGGCGCCGCCGAGGGGGTCGAAGGTGATGCGGCGCGATCCGTCGTCGAACGAGACATCCTCGATCAGGAGCGATGCGTAGGCGCTCCCCGCCCCCACGCCTGCGCGCATCCCGCCGCGGCCCGCGCTTGCCAGCGGATCCGCGACAAACTCCGCTGTGTCGATGTCGAACGCGTCGTCAAGCTCGTCGGGCGCGACGCGCACGATGCACCAGCCCGAGCCGTCCTCGAGGAATTCGATGCGACGGAACTCCTGCCGCGCGATCGCGTCGCCCTGTGCAAACGCCACATCGGCTATGAACTGCCGCGCAGCCGCCTGTGCGTCGAAGTCGCCGCGCCCGCTGAGATAGGGAATCGCGAACAGCGCGCTCATGGCGATGATCGACACCACGACGAGGAGCTCCACCATGGTGAAGCCCCTGGGAAGCCTGGCAAGCCTGGTAGGCACGGTGGCGCGCGTGGTCACCAGGTCTCCACCTCGCCGGAGAGCCCCTCGATCGCGCCCGTGTAGCGGAGCTCGAGCCACGCGCCATCCCAGGTCCAGTGGTACCCGTTCGGCAGGTCGGGAATGCTCCGCAGGAGCGCGGGGCTCCCATCGGCGGGGCTCGTGAGTGCGGGCCACAGCTGTGCTGTGCCGTGTTCGCCCGCCTCGGGCGGCATGTCCGCGCCGCTCCGTGAACGCATGATCTCGATCTGCGCGCGCACGGTGTTCAGCTGTGAACGCGCGGCGCTCCGCTCCGCGTTCTCTTGCTGCGGCCGCGTCGCGCCGACCACGATGGCAGCGAGGATGCCGATGATCGAGATCACGATCACCATCTCGATCAGCGTGAAGCCGCGCCAGCGCCTCTGCGCGCCACACCTGCATGACGGATCCCTGAACAAGCGGCGTGTCATGGCCACCTCCTTCCATCCTGCCGCGGACCATGCCCGAACGGCGGCCCGCTGTTCGCGAATGAAGCGGGCCGCATGGATCTCTCCATGCGGCCCGATGTGCGTTTCCATCCAACCATCGCTCTACCGGAACCCGCCGAGGCGGAATCCCGCGAGGCGTCACCAGGAGGCGACTTCCTCGGCCGTGAGCGGAGCAGGCGGGTTGTCGTTCGACACCCAGAGGGTCTCGATGATGTCCGTTCCTGCCTGATCGCCCCAGTTCCACTCGAAGCCCGCGGGGAGGTTCGGAAGCTGCGAGAGATACGGCTGCTGGCCATCGGGCGGCGTGATCAGGTCTTCGAAGCCCGTGGGCAGCGTGCCCGCGTTGCGCACGCGGAAGAGCTCGACCTGGCCGCGGATCGTCTGCAGCTGGCTGCGGATCGAGCTTGCGGTGGCTTCCTGCGAGGCGTTCGAGAACTGCGGGACGACGATGGCGGCAAGGATGCCGAGAATCACGACGACGATGAGGATTTCGATCAGGGTGAATCCCCGACGGTTCTTGCGGATACGGTTCATGAGCGGCTGACCTCTTCCCTCGGAGCCTTGATGCATGCCCACGCGTCGATCCGAGGTGAGGTCGGACGCAGGCGACTCAACTGAACCCACGCGGGTTCCACACTCGAATGGCCGACACGGACTGTCGCCCGTGACGGCGCTGCTCGTATCCCTCCCTTTGGCCAAGTCCCTCCCTCAAGAGATCGAGGCCGAGGATTCGAACATTGCGGTGATCGGTCGACCCGATCGGGGACTTCAGCCGTTGGCGACGATTTCGTCACGCGCGCATGCAGCCGCCACTCATTCGGATGAACAAGTGCCCTCTACAAGGGACGCACGGATCGCGAGTCGGCCGTGTGAACACCGATGAGACGCACCAGCGCGCGAACTTCTCGCCACCGCACGCGCAGGTGCTTCAATCGTCACGATGCATCGCGCGCACAGCCTGTCGCGCGTCACGCCTCGTCGAAGCGCACGGCGACTCGCCACGCGTCATCGCCGTCGCGCACAGCGCGCACGACCGTTCCTGCCGCTGGGCGCGCGGCTGGATCGCTGAAGCCGATGCTGACCTTGGTGCCTACAGCGACGCGCTCGCGCGCAGTCCCCGAGAGCCACCACGGCGCGCCGGTGAGTCGGTCGAGCTCGACCACCAGGCCCAGGCTGACACCGAGGCCGAGGAGCGTCGCGCTTCCAGCGACGGGCCAGCGCGCGCCCCCGCGCCGATCGACGCGAAAGTCCTGCGCGAGCAGCTCGCGCAGCGGCCAGCACTCGCCGTCATGGGCGACGCCAAGCCAATCGGAGGCTCGCGAGGTTCTCGGGCTTCGCTCGGCTGTGGCCATCGACATGGGCGTGTCGGTCGGCGTTTTCCCTCGTCGCGCTTGAAGAGTCGTCGCGATTGAGGAGTCATCGCCCGCGGGCGGTTGACGCGGGCATGCCGAGGTGGTCGAGTGCACCCCCGTCGAACGCCGATATCCCCAGCGCGCCGCGTGGCACGAAGCACCGATGAACGAGCCGCAGAAACCAGTACCAGCGAACGCCACCGCCCGGCGCATCAGCGGCATCGAGCGGCTCGCCGTCCCCACGGGCACGGCGGCGGCCACGGTCATCGCAACCGAGCCGTCCGCGGATCCCGTCTGCGAGGCACGCCGCTTCGCGCGCATCGCTGCGCTGCCCGACATCGACTTCCGCTCGCAGTTCGAGGAACTCGTCGTCTCGGGCGTGTACACCGTCCTGCACGGTCGACTGCTCGTCATGCGCATCGTCGGCGCGGGTGTGCGCAACCTCGCGTTCGTTGCGCGCTCGGAGGGCGCGGACCCGCCGCTCGCCCTGCGCGACGGGCTCGACACGCAGCCGATCATGGTCGAGGTGCCGCCGGAGCGCGCGCAGGCGGAAGGCCTGTGGGAGCTCGCGCTCTCGGAATCACGCCAGCGCCCCGTCTTCCACGGCGTCACGGGCGACGGCGTCACCTACTCGGGGTTCGGTGTCCTGCATACGGAAGCCGTCCTCGCCGCGCTGTCCCGCGTCGAGGGCCTCGCGCCCACGCGCCGCGGAGTCGCCGTCTTCTCGCTCGGAGGTCCGCTCGAACTTCCCGCAGGCCTCCTCGTGGGCGTCGAGCGCGCCACGAAGTAGGCGTGTGCTACGATCGGCCCGTGACCGCCATGACACCCGCCGCAGCATCGATCTCCCGCACGCTCTTCCCAGAGACCCCCTCGAAGGGCCGCGTCTACAACTTCTCCGCGGGCCCCGCCGTCATGCCCGAAAGCGTGCTCGAGCAGATCCGCGAGGAGCTGATCGATTGCCGCGGCGGCGGCATCGGCCTGCTCGAGCTTTCGCACCGGGGTGCCCTCTACGAAGACCTCAACAACGAGGCCGAGGCTGCGTGCCGCAAGGCCGCGGGCGTCGGCAGCGACTACGCGGTGTTCTTCATGCCGGGCGGCGCGACGGTGCAGTTCGGCCTGCTGCCGCTCAACTTCCTCGGCGAGAACGACACCGCCGCGTACATCGACACCTCGATCTGGTCGTACAAGGCCTACACCGAGGCGCTGCGCTGCCGGCCCGTGACGGTCGCGTTCGACGGCCGCGCGCTCGCGGCGAAGTACTCGCGCGTCCCGAGGAACGGCGAGTTCGCACAGCCCGCGGGCGCGAAGTACCTCCTCTACTGCCAGAACAACACGGTCGAAGGCACGACCTTCTGGGCGCCGCCAGAGACGACGCTGCCCCTGATCGGCGACGCGACGAGCGACATCTTCTCGCGCCCGTGGGACTTCTCGAAGCATGTGATGGTGATGGCCGCCGGCCAGAAGAACCTCGGCGCGTCGGGCGCAAGCCTGATCGTCGCGCGCAAGGACTTCATCGCAAGCGCGACGCAGAAGCTGCCCATGATCCTTCGTTTCGAGGATCACGCGAACGCTGGCTCGCGGCTCAACACGCCGCCGACCTTCGCGGTGCGCGTGATGGGCCTGATGGCCGAGTGGACGCTCAAGGTCGGCGGCCCCGACGCGATCGCGAAGCACAACGCCCGCAAGGCGAACCTGATCTGGGACGCCGTCGACCGCTCGAGCGGCTTCTACTCGTGGCCCGCCGACAAGTGGTGCCGCTCGCACCTCAACATCTGCTTCAAGACCCCGAAGGCCGAGCTCGACGCCAAGTTCGTCGCAGAAGCCGAGAAGCAGGACCTCTTCGGCCTCCTCGGCCACCGCGAGGCAGGCGGCATGCGCGCGTCGATCTACAACGCCTTCCCCGCGAAGGGCTGCGAGATCCTGGCGCAGTTCATGGACGAGTTCGCGAAGAAGAACGGCTGAATCTGAGCGGTCGCCGCTGCGGCGGCGGCCTTTGGTGCTGTGCACGCCAAAGCGAGCAAGTTGCGAAGCAGGTTGCGAGCGCTCAGACCCTGAGCGGCCGCCGCTGCGGTACGGGCGCTTCGACTCTGTCTGACCTATCCGCCGCGCGTCTATCGCTCGCCCGCGCCCTTCGTGTACGGCTTCGACTCCTCGCCTGGATTCTCCACCACGGTCGTCTCGAGCACGACAAGCAGCGTCTCGCCGCTTTCATCGAGCGCAGGTGCAGACACCACCGCGCGCTGACCCGCCTTCAGCGTGAGCGCGTGCGTCGACGCGCGCGACCGCATGATCGGCGCGCCTACCTCGAGCGATGTGCCCTCGACCGCCTCGCGCCCCACCATCTGCGAGAACTTCATCGCAAGCTTGCGGATGGTCACGCTTCCGCCGCTCCCCGCCTCCGCGAGGACCTCGAAGCGCATCCCCTCGAACTTCGGCTCACCGCGCACGAGGCGGAAGACCCCGGGCTCGCCCGTCGGCTGCATCGACTCGCTCGCCACCTCGCGGCCGATCTCCACCATGGCCTCCTGACCCGATCGCACGAACAGCCTCGGCGCCGAGATGCAGTGCTCCGCCGCCTCCGCGGCGAGCCGGTCGATCTCCTTGCCGCCCACGGCAACCTGTATCTCAGGCGCATCCTTCGCGGCGACGAGTGGCAGGTCCTTCAAGCTCTGCACCTGCGGACGCCCCGCGGCTGCGCCTCGATCTCCGCCACCGACCGCAGCACCATCGCCGCTGGTTCGCAGCTGGAAGACGCGCAGCGTGACCATGATCTGCGACTCAGCAGGCGCAGCAGCATGTGCGGCGTCCTGCGCGCGACCCTCGACCGAAACGCTCTCGACCGCGCTCGCCTCAACAGCCCCCGCCGCCGCGACACACACGCAGCCAAGCGCCAGCATCGCGCCCTGCGCACAGCGCCACCGCATGCGCCTTCCGCACATGGCCGCTCCGTTCATGGTCGTTCCATTCATGCACATCCGCTTCATGGCCTCGCTCCTTCGCGGCGCATCGGCCGCTCTGATGATTCCGTCACGCAACCGTCACAGGTCCAGCGGCTGATGTCCAACCGCGCCGCCGCACCGTCGCGACTCCAATAGACGGGCACCGCCGTCACGCGCGCCATCGCCTGCGGGCGACCGTCGCTCCACGCGACGACCAACCACACCGCGCCAGCAAGCGCGACCAGCGCAGCAACCGCGCGCCACGCTTTTGCGTGCCCGCGCAGCATCGCGCCCTGCCGTGCATCAAGCCGCGCCTCAAGCCGCGACTCATGCCCCGCACGGAACACAGGCCCCGGCGCCGCACGCAGCGCCCGCTCGATCGCCCGATCATCCATGCTGCTCCTCCTTCGACAGGCGTGCCCGCATCTCCGCCAGCGCCCGCGAGTACCGCGCCGACACCGTCCCCACGGGCTCGTCGAGCACCGCGGCGATCTGCGGGAAGCTGAGCCCCGAGCGCGCGTGGAGCACCACGACCTCGGCAGACATCGGCGCGAGCGACGCGAGCGCACCCTGCAACGCCGACCAATCCGACGGAACCTCAGGCGAGGCGCCCAGCTCGTCGATCGACCGCCCAGCCTCGAAACCCGGTACCTCCCGCCGCGGCGCACGCCGCATCCGGTCGAACGCCCTGTTGCGGATCGCACGATACGCATACGCCTCGGGATTCTCGATCGAACCGCGCACGGCCAGCATCCCCACCAGCGCCTCGTGCACGAGGTCCTCCGCCTCGTCGCGCGACCGCGTGAGCGCCGCCGCATACGCCGCAAGCGCACGGTGATGCGCGCGGTAGAACGCACCGAGCCACGCGCGATGGAGAGAATCGGGGGCTTCCGTCATCGGCCCCTTCCAGACGGACGACTGCACCAACCGCTGCAAGAAGCGCGCAGTTCAGTTGCACATTCACCCACGCCCGAGCTCGAACCGATCCCCCGTCCGTGCATACCAGCTGCCGCCCAGCCGCCCGACTGCGCGCAGCTGCGCAGGATCGATGTGCATGCGCTCGCTCGCAAGGCCGTCGTCGACGCGCACATGCACCACGCGGCCGAACACGCAGTTGCCTGCGCTCGGCGTGCCGAGCGGCGCGAACCGCCGCACTTCGATCGTCTCGCACTCGAAGTGGACCGGGCTCTCGGCAAGCGCGGGCGCCGCGATCCGCGCGCACGCGCGCGGCGTCAGCCCCGCATAGGCGAACTCGCTCTCGCCGTGCGCAAGCTCTGCGGCGCACTTCACGACCGCCGCGATGTTCGCCTCGGTCGCGATCGACACCGAGAAGCAGCCCGTCCCGCCCTCGGCCACAGGCTTCGCGTTCGCGAGCGAGTCGTTCTCGCTTCCGTCGCGCCTGTTCACGGGGCAGAACATCACCACCATCGGCTCCGCCGACACGCCGTTGAAGAACGAGAACGGCGCGAGGTTGTGCTGTCCGCGCGCGTTCACAGTGCCGACGACAGCGATCGGCCGCGGCACGATCGCGCCGACCATGAGGGTGTAGCGCAGCGCGTGCGGCAGGCTTGCGACATCGATCTCCATCTCAGCGCTCCCTTCGCACGGTGACTTCCGCCTCGACATGCGCGAGCAGCCCGTCCATCGCGCGCTCGATCATCGCCAGCATGTCGTCGAACCCCTCGTCGCCCCCGTAGTACGGGTCGGGAAGGTCGGCCGACCCGCCCGATCCACCGCCACGCGCTTCGAACGATCTCAGCAGCACCACACGCTCGCGCGGCGCCCCCGCCGCCAGCACATGACGCTCGTGCGTACGGTCCATGCAGACATAGAGGTCGTGCGCTCCAGCGCCGCGGAAGTCGCCCTGGCGCAGTTCCCGCGCCCTCCCCTCGACGGGGTAGCCGCCGCGCCGCAGGACGCGCACCGACCGCGGGTCTGGCGGATCCCCT
>JBIKTI010000002.1:0-26592 GCA_044348205.1 Phycisphaerales bacterium
CGATCAAGCCCGCGGATGTGATGGACACCGTGACCTTCTACGAGGAGTTCCACACAGAACCCGTCGGCAAGTGCGTCATCGGCATCTGCCAGTCGATCGCCTGCGAGGTCTGCGGCCACCAGAAGCTTGTCGACCATGTCCGCACGCGCCTCGGCATCGAGCCGCACGAGACCACCGACGACGGCAAGTTCACGCTGCTCACCCTCGAGTGCCTCGGCTCGTGCGACACAGCGCCGGTCGCGCTCTTCAACGAGAAGCTCCACGAGGGCCTCACGATCGAGTCGATCGACAAGCTCATCGACGAGGTCTCCGACAAGGCCGCGAAGGGCGGAACGGGCGGCGGACATCACTGATGCCCGGGCCCGAGGAACAGCGCGGAAAGCCGTCGCTGCTCGACAACATCGAGGGCTTCTTCCGCGGAATCGTGGAAGGGCTCGACGATCCGAAGCCGCCGGTTCCGCCGGCGGAGAATCCGACCGACGGGTCTTCCCGTGAGGTTGGAAGGACAGTTCAGGAAGTGCGGCGCGGCGACTACATCTTCCGCCGCACCACGATCGACGAGGTGATCTTCGACCCGTCCGATCAGTCCGAGACCGACCAAGAACGCTGACTGCGAGTTTCCGATGCCAATGAACGAGCCCGTCCTCACGAAGCGAATCCCCACCTTCCCCTGGGGCGACCCGAAGACCCGCAAGACGGTCTCGGTCGATGAGTTCATGGCGACCGGCGGCTACAAGAGCCTCGAGAAGGCGCTCGAGATGACGCCCGCCGACATCGTGAACCTCGTCAAGGACGCGAACCTCCGCGGCCGCGGCGGCGCTGGCTTCTCGTGCGGCCTCAAGTGGTCGTTCCTCCCGCCGGCCGATGGCGGTCGCCGCTACCTCTGCATCAACTGCGACGAGGCCGAGCCCGGCACCTTCAAGGACCGCCTGCTCTGCGACTACGACCCGCACATCATCATGGAGGGGATCGCGATCGCCTGCTGGGCCTGCCAGCTCGACACCGCGTACTTCTTCATCCGCGGCGAGTACCACCACCAGGCGAAGGTGGTCGAGCGCGCGATCCAGGAGGCCTACGCGAAGGGCATCTTCGGCAAGCAGGGGCTGATGAACGGCAAGGTGAAGTTCGCGGTCGACTGCTACCTCCACCGCGGCGCGGGCGCCTACATCTGCGGCGAGGAGACGGGCCTCCTCGAGGCGATCGAAGGTCGCCGCGGCTGGCCGCGCCTCAAGCCGCCGTTCCCCGCGGTGAAGGGCCTCTTCGGGCGCCCGACCATCATCAACAATGTCGAGACGCTCGCGGCCGTGAGCCCGATCGTCGACAAGGGCCTCGCGTGGTGGAAGGGCCTCGGCTGCGAGAGCAACATCGGCGGGGCGCCGAGCTACGGCCCGAAGCTGATGGGCGTCTCGGGCCATGTCAACCGCCCCGGCGTCTACGAGTGCGACCTCGGCATTCCGCTCAAGGAACTCGTCGAGAAGTTCTGCCTCGGCATGCGCGGCGGCAAGAAGTTCAAGGGCGCGATCGCGGGCGGCGTCTCGATGGGCGTCCTCGGGCCAGACCAGTACGACGCGCCGATGGACTTCGACATCGGCCGCCGCTGCGATGTCATGGGCCTCGGCACAGCGTGCCCGACGATCTTCGACGAGGACACCGACATGGTGGCGGTCGCGCGCAACATCGCGCGCTTCTTCAAGAACGAGTCGTGCGGCCAGTGCACGCCGTGCCGCGAAGGCGCAGGCTGGATCTTCAAGCTCATCACCCGCATCGAGCGCGGCGACGCGACCACCAAGGACCTCGATCTCCTCCTCGAGATCGCGGGCTCGATGGGTCTCTCGCCCGGCACCACGATCTGCGGCCTCGCCGACGGCAACAACTGGGCGATCCGCACGATCGTCAACAAGTACCGCGCGGAGTTCGAGGCGCGCGTGAAGCCGTACTCGGTCGCCGTCGGCGGTATCTCGCTGACGGTCGCGCGTTGAGCAGCGCTTCGCCCGCAATCGCGTTCCACCGCGGCGAGGGTTGCCCGGCCGCGATCGACTGCACTGCGATTGCAGGTGCGTTCGCGTCGCTCGCACAGCACTTTCCGCGCCCCCTCGCACGCGTCGATGTCCTGCTCGTCGGCGACGAGGCGATGGACGCAGCGCACCGCCGCTTCATGAACATCGCCGGCACAACCGATGTGATGAGTTTCCCCGCGCACGACGAGGCCGACCCCGCCAGCCCCGTCGAGGCCGACCTGATCGTGTGCGTCGATGTGGCGGCCCGCGAGGCCGCTGCGCGCGGGCACCCGTGTGACCGAGAAATCCTGCTCTACGCGGTCCACGGTGCGCTCCACGCCTGTGGATATCGGGACGACACCCCCGCGAGCGCCGCCGCCATCCACGCCGAGGAGGACCGCATCCTCGCCCTCGGCGGGGGCGGCGTGGTGTACGCTAGGGCTTCGCTGGCGGATGGGGGCTTCGCCCCGCCCGCCGATGAGGATCGCCGTCGGTGAACCCAACACTCGTCCTTGCCATCCTGGCGACCGTGGCCGCAACGAGCTACTGCTCGTCGCTCAATCTTGCCCTGGTGCAGGCGAGCCGCGCGGGCCTCGAGGAGGAACTCGAGTCCCGCAACCTCGGCTCCCGCGGCAAGTGGCTGCTCGAGCGGCTGATGGAGGCCTCGCACGCGGTGGCGTTCTTCCGCACGGTCGGTCGCGTGGCGCTCTTCTCGCTCGTCCTCGTGGCGTTCGAGGGGTTCGGCGACGCCGCGCGCATCACGCTCCCAGGCCTCGCGGGAACCGCGCTCGTCTCGGTCGCCCTGATCTGGCTCTTCACAAGCGTGCTCAGCTCCGCGATTGCACGGCACGCGACCTACACCGTCATCGCCACGGGGCTCCCGCTCCTGCGCGCGATGGTGATCGTGGTCGGTCCGCTCGTCGCAGCGGTCGGGTTCATCGATGAGGTGGTCCGTCGCCTGTCGGGCGCCAACCTCCGCGAGGACGAGACCGAGGAGGAGCTCCTCCACTCGATCGAGGACCACAAGCGCGAGGGCGAGATCGATCCCATCGCGGCGACGCTGCTGCAGCGCGCGGTCGTGTTCGGGCAGACCACCGTCGCGAGCGTGATGACGCCGCGCACCGACATCGAGGCGATCGAGCTTTCCGACGACCTCGACACAGTGCGCGAGCGGATCGCGGGCATCGCCCACTCGCGCATCCCCGTCTACGAGGAGAGCCTCGACTCGATCAAGGGCATCCTCCATGTGCGCGACCTCGTCGGCTACTTCGGGCGAAGCGCCGATGGCCTGCGGCTCGGCGCGATCCTGCGCGAGCCGCTGCGCGTGCCCGAGACGAAGCTCGTGGGTGAGCTCCTGCGCGACTTCCAGGCGAGCGAGGTGCACATGGCCATCGTCGTCGACGAGTACGGCGGCACCGCGGGGATCTGCACGATCGAGGATGTGCTCGAGGAGATCGTCGGAGAGATCCACGACGAGCACGAGCCGCACGACGAGCAGCCTCCCGTCATGGTTCGCCTCGAGGCGAACCGCTACGAGGCGGAGGGCCGCGTTCCCATCACGGAGATCAACGAGCGCCTCGGTCTCTCGCTCCCCGAGGACGGCGACTTCGACACGATCGCCGGCTTCCTGCTCGACCGCTTCGGCCGCGTGCCGCAGAAGGGCGAGCGCGACGAGATTCCCGAGGCCGTCTTCGAGATCCTCTCCGCGGGGCCGACGCGCATCGACAAGGTCCGCATCGCGCTGCAGGGCGAGCTTGCGGAGAGAGAGACGGACGAGAGTGCGTCCGCGCCCCAATCGGACTCTGCGGCAGCAGCCGCTGATCTCCGTGCAGGAAGCGGCGAGCCAGATGCGGTCGAGGTCGAGCGACGCCGCTGAGTCCGTGCGCGCGGTCGTCTGGCCGCGGGCCCGCGGAGTGAAAGCGCCGGTCGACCTTTCCCCAACGAGCCGCCCCGCCCGATGGCTGACAACGACCACGCAACACCAGAGCCGTCGAAGGCCGCGGAGCCCAGCCCCACGGCGCCGAAGGAGAGCAAGTTCGTCTTCGAACTCGATCTCTCGTTCGGCGGCGGAAAGAAGGGCGCCTCGCCCGCCGCGACGCAGGGCACCTCGGCGGCGCCACCGCGCGCGCTCCTCGAGCGCTGGCGCCTCACGCCGTCGGGCCGTGTCGTCGACACGGAGGCAGGCGACCTCGACAAGGTCGCCGCGGCCGCCATGCATCTGTGGCCGCTCTACACAGCGGTGATCGGTCCACTGAGCATCGGCGTTCCCTTCGTCCTGTGGCTCGCCTTCCGCCGTCGAAGTCCGCTCGTGCGCGACCACGGCCTCGAGGTGCTGTCCGCGCAGGCCACGATGGCGATACTGCTTGTCTTCGTCTGCGTCGGCTGGGTCGCGCTCATTCCGTGGCTTCCCGTCTGGATAGTGTCGCTCGTGCGCGGCGCCGTCGCCGCGGGCGGAGGCGAGCTCTTCCGCTATCCCGCGGTCCTGCGCTTCGGCAGATAGGCCGACGCGCCTTCGCTACCATGCGCTCGTGGCCCTCCTCGAAGCCCGATCGCTCGTGAAGACCTATGGCGGACGACGCGTCGTCGACGGTGTCTCGTTCGATGTCGAGGCGGGCGAAGTGGTGGGGCTCCTCGGCCGCAACGGCGCGGGCAAGACGACCTCGTTCCGCATGGCGATCGGCATGATCACGCCCGAAGCGGGAAGCGTCCGCTTCGACGGGCGCGATGTCACGCGCGAAGCGATGTACCGCCACGCGCTCGCGGGCATGGGCTATCTCTCGCAGGAGCCGAGCGTCTTCCAGCGCCTCTCGTGCGAGGAGAACCTGCTCGCCATCCTCGAGACGCAGGCCCTCGCCCGACCGCAGCGGAAGCGCCGCGCGCACGAGCTGCTCGAGCAGTTCGGCCTTCTGCACAAGGCGAAGGACGAGGCCCGCACCTGCTCGGGCGGCGAGCGCCGCAGGCTCGAGATCGCGCGCGCGCTCGTCACGCGCCCGAAGCTCATGCTCCTCGACGAGCCGTTCGCCGCAGTCGACCCGCACACGGTCGAGGAGCTTCAGGCCGAGGTGCGCCGCCTCGCCGACGACGGCATCGCCATGCTCGTCACGGATCACAATGTGCAGCAGACGCTGCGCATCTGCGACCGCGCGTACATCATCCACGAGGGACGCAACCTGCGCGAGGGAACCCCGCGCGAGATCATCAACGACCAGGGCGTGCGCGACGCGTACCTCGCATCGACCTTCCGCGGCGACGAGTTCGACTGACCGAACCAACAACCATGCACCGAACCGCCACCATTCTCGCGCCGGTCCTCGCGCCGGTCCTCGCGATGCTCGCGCTCTCGGGCTGCGTCGAGCGTCGCATCTCGATCGAGACCGACCCCCCAGGCGCGCTTGTGTGGGTCAACGACAGGCAGGCGGGCCGAACCCCGGTCAGCGTTGCGTTCACCCACGAGGGAACCTACGACCTGCGCCTCGAGAAGGAGGGGTTCGAACCGCTCGTCACGCCCGCCACGACGGAGGGCCCGATCTGGGACGCCGTTCCGCTCGACTTTTTTGCGGAGATCCTGCCCGTGCGCGCCCGCAACGAGACGCGCTGGGTCTTCACGCTTGCGCCTCGCGATGACTCCGAGGAGGCGCTCGTATCGCGTGCTGCGGAACTGCGGGGGCGTCTGAGTGGAGCGGAGGGGGCGGCCGCCGCCGATGGCTCGGCAGGGGAAGGCTCCCAACCCTGACGGCGGGTGACGCTTGCCCAAGCCATCAGGAACACGGTGTCCTGAACAGCACAGCGCCCTGAAAAACACAGCCGCCCGGGGCGCTCCGACTCGCTCCGGACGGCGTGATGCGACCCGTGAGGGCCGCAGGATGGATTGGACGCCGCACCAAGCGGATGCGGCGGGCTCTCCGAGGCCTGCCAGTCGGCTGACGCCTTCTGGCATGTGGCAAGCGGACAGCGGAGGATCGACCTCCGAACCAGACTGAGTAGGCTGTCGTGCATGCGCCGAAGCGATGCACGACCTCCGCACGGTACAGAGTCGGGAGGGTCTCGGTCAATCGAAAATGCGGTGAAACCCCGAGTTCGCCCGGTTTGATGTAAGTGACTATATAGACGGGACTTATGGACAGAAAACCCCCTGCGCCGTCCAGTAACCCGCCAGCGCCCGACCAAACGGGCGACAGCATCGTCCGCGTGGCCGTCGCAGTGGTCTATCGCATGGACGCGGGGCGCCCGTTGCTCTTCGTCGCACGGCGACCCGCAAACGCCATCCGCGGCGGGCTCTGGGAGTTCCCAGGCGGAAAGATCGAGGCTGGCGAGGCTCCCGCCGCGGCTGCGCTGCGAGAGCTCGCTGAGGAAGCGGGGCTCTCGGGCGGCGCGATCGTCGGTTCGCCTTCGCCGCTCGTCGTCGTGGCCCACACGGACGCGGATCTCGCGCGTGAACGCTCCATCGCGCTCGAGGCGTTCCTCGTCGAGGTGCGCGCCGACGCATCGCCTGTCGTGCAGCCGTCGATCGAGGTGCGTTGGATCGCGATCGAAGAGCTGGCGCGGCTCGAGTGGCCGCGCGCAAACCATGCGATCAACGACGCGATCCGCGCGCGGTTCGGCGCGTGATCACGGCGCGAGGCGCGAGGCGCTTGCGCATTCCCGGCAACCCGCGAAGATGCCCGTATGAACTCCAGCCGAGCCCGCGTGCATCGTTCGCGTCCATCGTCGTGCGTCGTGGGGCTCTCCCTTTCGCTCGCCCTCGCAGGCGCGGCGCATGCGGAGCGATTCGAGTTCGACCCCGTCGCCGCGGACCCGACGGCGCTTGACCTCTCGCGGGTCGGCCTCGCGGCTGTGGTTCAACCGGAGAGTTCACCGCAGGCAACGGGCGACACAATGGCGGAACCCGAGGGCGCGCGCCTGTACGGCGCTGCCGACAGCATGGAGCTCGAGATCTCCGTCGGCCCCGCCTTCGACTTCGATGGAACCACCCTCGGCATCGCGGGCGTCGGCGTCCACTGGTTCGTCGCCGATGGCGTCAGCTTCGGTGTCCTCGCAGAGGGGCTCTGGTTCGACGACGGCGCGAACGACGCGTTCGGTGGCGGCGCGGCGCTCGTCGCGCGCTGGCACTTCGTGCGCGAGCGCGACCACTCGTTCTTCATCGAAGGCGGCTGCGGCTTCGCGGGCTTCAGCGACGATGTCCCGTCTGGCGGCACCGACTACGACTTCACGCCGCGCGTGGCGCTCGGCTTCACCTACGCGCTTGACGACGGCGTCCGACTCGTGGGCCGCGCGGGCTGGTTCCACATCTCGAACGGGCAGACGGGCCCTGGCAACCCCGGGCTCGATTCCGCGTCGATCTCGCTGGGCCTGAGCTTCACGCTCGGCGACTGACGCGACGCACGCCATCACCGATAGCCATCGGGGTGCTCGCGCATCCAGCGCCACGCCGTCTCCACCATCGCATCGAGCGATGTGAACCGCGCCCTCCACCCGAGGTCTCGCGCGATCGCCGATGGATCCGCGTAGAGCGCAGCGGGGTCGCCCGCGCGTCGGGCGCCCATGATGGTCGGGATCGCGTGGCCCGTGACGCGGCGCACGCTCTCGACGACCTCGCGCACGGAGTGGCCGCGGCCGATTCCGATGTTCCACGCGCGGAAGGCGCCCGGCTCGAGCGCGCCGAGCGCGGCGAGATGCGCGTCGACGAGATCCGAGACATGGACATAGTCGCGGATGCAGGTGCCGTCGGGCGTCGGGTAGTCGTCACCGAAGATCGTGAGGTGCGGCCGCTTCCCGAGCGCGACCTCGAGGCAGATCGGGACCAGGTGCGTCTCGGGGCGATGGTCCTCGCCGATCCGTCCGCGCGCATCGCTTCCCGCGACATTGAAGTAGCGCAGCGCGACGGCCGCGAGCGGCTGCGGCTGTCGCGGTGCGCCGCACTGCGCGCGAAGCACATCCTCGAACTGCAGCTTGGCCAGGCCATAGGGGTTGATCGGCCGCTGCGGCGTCGACTCGGTGATGGGCATCGCCTCGGGCGCGGGCTCCCCGTAGGTGGCGGCGGTCGAGCTGAAGACGATCCGCGCGACGCCCGCCTCGCGCATCGCGGAGAGAAGCGAGAGCCCGCCGCCGAGGTTGGTGCGGAAGTAGTCGAGCGGCCGTTCCACGCTCTCGCCGACAGAAGTCAGCGCAGCGAAGTGAAGCACCGCGTCCGGCGGGTCCGCCACGAGCGCTGCGGTCAGCAGCTTTGTGTCGAGGAGATCGATGTGCTCGAAGCGGAGGCGCGCGCCGCCCACGGCTGCGAGCGCGTCGACCGCGCCCTGGTGCCCGCGGAAGAGGTTGTCGACGATCGTGACCCGAGTCGCCTGCTCGCGCTCGAGCAGCGCGAGGGCCATGTGCGAGCCGATGTAGCCAGCGCCGCCCGTGACGAGGAGATGTCTCGCGGGTCGCGCGCTGCCTCGGGTGTCGCTGCGGGGCGATTCAGGGGGCACAGGTCTGGTCCGTCGCGGCTCGCGGAGCGTGGCACTACGCCGTTCGCCATCCCGTTGATCGGAGAAATGACCAAGGGGTGGCCACGCTTTTCCCCGTGCAGCCCCCGATGAGGCGCCACCTCGGCGGCTCCGACGCCCGCTTTCCCGATTTGGCTGTAGACCCGCGCCGAGAGTGTCGATACCTCCTCGGGCGGGTGTGTGTTCTGAGACATGCCCGCACAGATCGAAGTGCGGCCGACGACGGTCACGGATGGCCTTTGGCGCCCCTTGGGGGTTGCGCCGGGTGCGCCCGACCATGGCGGCCGAACCGTCAGGAGCGACCCATGCACAACTCCCCGAACTCTGTGCCCACCTCCGCCATCCTGATCGGCCCGCGCGCCGCCTGCGACCTGCTCGAGATGCAGCTCGCCCTGGTCGGTCCGCAGCGGGGCTCCGCCCGCCGCGCGCCGGCGATCCTCGGCCGCGTCCAGGTCGGAGTCGAGTCGCCGCGCCCCGAAGGCCTGGTTGCAGCAGGGTTCGGCGCACCCGTCCTCGGCGTCCTCGACGACCTCGAGACGATCTGCGCCGTGCGCCGCCCGACGCTCGCGCTCATCACGCTTCCCGCATCGATGGCGGAGCTCCTTCTTGCGATCCGCACGCGGCTTCGCCGCATGGGCATCGCGGACCGCTTCATGCCCACGCTCGAGGATCAACTCGCGGGCATCGGCCCGCGCACGGAGATCGACATCGACCTGCAGCGCCTGATCGGCCGCCCGCCGCGCCACATCGACGAGCCGGCGATCCGCGCCGTCGTCGGCGGACGCACGGTGGTCGTCACTGGCGCGGGCGGCTCGATCGGCAGCGAGCTCTGCCGCATCATCGCGCGCTACAACCCTGGCAAGCTCGTGCTCGTCGAGCGCAGCGAGAACGCGCTCTTCGAGATCGACCGCCAGATCGCGCGACGCCATCCGATGCTTGCGCGCCGCGCGGCGCTCCACGATGTGGTCGACGCAGAGGCGACGCTCGCCCTCTTCCGCGAGGAGGAGCCCGACATCGTCTTCCACGCCGCCGCACACAAGCATGTGCCGATGATGGAGGACCACCCGGGCCTCGCAGTCGACAACAACCTCTTCGGCACGAAGAGCGCCGTCGACGCGGCCGTCGCGGTGGGTGCGGAGCGCTTCGTCCTGATCAGCTCCGACAAGGCCGTGAACCCGACCTCGATCATGGGCTCGACCAAGCGCCTCGCGGAGCTCTATGTCCAGCATGTGAACCGCACAAGCGGCACGGCGTGCTCGCTCGTCCGCTTCGGCAATGTGCTCGGAAGCTCTGGCTCCGTGCTCGAGACCTGGAAGCGCCAGATCGCGGACGGCGGTCCCGTCACCGTCACCGATCCGCGCATGACGCGCTACTTCATGTCGATCCCAGAGGCGGCCGCGCTCGTCATCCAGGCCGCAGCGCTCACCGACCGCACAGCCGCAAGCGGCGAGGTGTTCGTCCTCGACATGGGTGAGCCGTTCAAGGTCGTCGACCTCGCGCGGCGCTTCATCGAGATGCATGGCCTCGCGGCGGTCTTCCCCGAGGAATCCTCGGCCGCAGGCACGCGCGTCGGCGAGATGGAGGTCCGCTACACGGGTGCGCGGCCGGGCGAGAAGCTCTTCGAGGAGCTTGCGCTCGACGCCGAGACCATCCGCGAGTCGCGCCACCCCGACATCCGCATCTGGAGCCTTCCTGTCCCCGACCCAGCGTGGATCGAATCGATGCTCGACGCGCTCGCGCCGAGCAGGCGCTGCAGGGATTCCGCCAAGGTGGCCGCGCTGGTGCGCGAGCTCACGCCCGAGAGGGCCGCTGACGCAGCGGCCGCCTGACGGGCCGCGATGCGCCGATCAGGCCCGCTTGGCTGCTGCGGCCAGTTCGTCCGAAGTCTCGAGGGCGCGGATCAGCTCTTCCGTGGACGCGATGGCGTTCTCAAGCGCGCTTGCACCCGTCACCTGACGGATCGGGTCCTGCCTGCGGTCCTCCGCCAGCTTGTTCTCGACAATCACCCTGTTGGCCTTCAACTCGACCAGCACCGCCCGCGCCTCTGCGAGGGCTGCAGCACGGCCGCAGCGGGGCGCCGTCGCGGCCGTGGCGGTCGATCCCGAGTTCGGGGGTGTTTCTTGCTGGGAGCCGCTCTGCCCGTCCATGAACCGCAGATGATGGCACCTGCGACGGGGCGCGGCAAGTCCGCGGTGCCCACAATTCAAAGGCCCGAGAACAGGACGCCCGTCAGGCGCTCGACGGGGCATCGATACTGGACATCCCGCCGAAGATCGGTCGCGATGCAGCTGCTCGGGGCCTCTGGCGGCGCTCACGCGGGCTCGATCGGCTCGCAGTCGATCCCCGCAGCCTCGCCCGCGAGCTTCTTGGCCGCATAGCGACGGATCCAGTTCTCCCAAGTCTTGCCGCTGGCGGCGTCCTTTCCCGTGAGCTCGACGCGGCGAACGCGGGAAAGGGGGATCTCGACCTTCGCGCCGCCGTCAGCTGGCAGAAGCCGCAGCACGGGCTCGCCAGGCCCTTCGCGGAGATCGAAGACGAAGCCGACCACCACCGCGCCGTCCGCTGTCTCGATCGTGGCGTCGCCGCGGAAGTCGACTGCGCGCAGGGCGCTCTCGCGCTCGGCCGCGCTCACGAGTCGTCCTCGTTGTCGGGCGGGGGCGGGGGATAGCACGAGCCCGTCTCGAGGTTCACGAGCTGCCAGCCGTGGCGGCGGATCATGCGCGCGAGAAGACCGGGGAACTCGGTGCGGGTTCCCTGGAACATGATCTCGAAGAGCTCCTCTTCGGCGATCTTCACCTCGGCCGCGACCACCGTCGCGTTCCCCGCCGTGCGTCGCGCAGAGGCGTTTGGAAGCGCAGGGTCGACCGCGAGCTCCACGCGCATGCCCGGGCCGAAGAGGAAGCGGCTTCCCTCCTCGTCAGGCGCGGTGTTCATGCGCGCGAAGGCGGCGACGACCTCGGAGCGCGACCCGAGCGGGACGAGCCCGCCGCCGTCGCGCTTCGGTCGGATCTTGTTGATGGTGTAGATCATGCCGCGTGCCTTCGAGGGCGAAGAATAGCCGATCGCGCAGCCACTTCAGGCAGGAGCCGCAGCCGCGCCGTCCGACTCGCGGAGCAGTTCCTCGGCGGCCTCGAGAAGGCGAACAAGCGACACAGGCTTGAGGAGGTAGCGCTTCGCGCCCACGCCGAGCGCGAATTCGCGGTGGCGGCGGCCTTGGTTTGCCGTCACCATGATCACGGGAAGGACGATGCCCTCCTCCTGCATCTTCTCGAGGACCAGGAGCCCCGAGCTCCGCGGCAGCATCATGTCGAGGACGAGGAGCGCTGGCCGCGACTCGCGCATGAGGTGCAGCGCGCCGAGCCCGTCCGTCGCCGTCAGCACATGCGCGCCCTCGTGACGGAACGCAAGCTCCATCGACTGCAGGATGTCGGGGTCGTCGTCGACGATCGCGATGGTGCGGTTGGGAAAGCGGTTTGGCATGCGGAGACCGTGGTCAGCCGACACGGTAGCGGGGGTCGAGCGCCCGCGGAGCGCCCGCGACGCGAAGTGCAGCAGGTTCGACGGGCGCGTCGATCGGCTTCGCCAGCTCTGCGAGGAGTTCAGGCGTCATCCACGGGAGCGCCGCGATGCGCCGCGCGAGCCGCTCGGGCAGGCCCTTTCCCTCGCGCTCGTGCTTCGGGCGGGAGTTCCAACGGCGGTGCACCCAGAGGTACTGCTCGGGGCTCTCGCGGATCATCCACTCGATCGCGCGGTTGAAGCGCGCGCCCACGAAGAACACGGGGTCCTCCTGGTCGGCCCACTCCTCTGGCTCGATCACATCGGTCACACGAAGCTCGTAGCGAAACGCGCCGTCGAGCCGCCGCGCGTAGCCGCACACGACAGGGATCTGGTAGCGCAGCGCAAGCAGCGGGATCGACTTGTAGGTCGAGGCAAGCCGCGAGAAGAAGGGGACGAAGAGCCCGTCCTCGCCCGCGTTCTGGTCTGCGATGAAGCCGACCTTGCCTCCCGACTCGATCACCTTCTGCACCTCGTCGGTCGCGCCCCACTTGGTGATGACCTTGAGGCCCGACTTCTGCCGCACTCCGAGGAGCCAGTCGTTGAGCGGGCGGTTCGCCAGCGGTCTCGCAAGCGCCGTCATGCGGAAGCCGACGAGCGCGAGCACATAGCCGAGGATCTCCCAGTTTCCGACATGGCCCGTCACGAAGATGGCGGGGCGGTCGCTGGTCAGGTGCTTCATGGCGCGCCCGACATTGCCAAGCCGCACGCGCTCGTGCCAGTTCTCGTGGCCCACGCGGTCGGGCATGGCGAAGGCGTCGACCATGAAGAGCCCGAACATGTGCCCGATCGACTCCGCGACGATCCGCCGCTGGAGGTCCTCCGAGAGGTCGGGCAGCGCACGCGCCACCCCGAGCCGCGCCCGTTCGCGGCGCCGCTTCGAGAAGTGCGCGTAGAGCCTTCCGACGACGCGCGCTGTCTCGAGGTTCTGGTCGGGGTCGAACGGAGAAAGCAGCGCGGCGACCGTTCTGGCCGCCGCGTACTGCGTGAGTTCGGTTGCGCGTGTCACGGGGCGTGCCCCGCGCTCAGCGGTTCACCGTGCCGGTGAGCGCCTCGAAGCGCGTCCAGTTGAGGACGGGGATCTGCGCGTCCGAGGCGTTGCGGAAGAGCGAGTCGTAGAGCTCGCGCGCCGCACGCTGCTCCGTGTAGGAGAGCGTCTGCGCCTCGGTCGCGTCCGAGGGAAGCGGGGCGGGCATCGGCGGCTGCGCGCCGAGGACGAGGAAGTCGATGTCGCCAGCGAGGGTCTCTGCCTCGACGACCTCGCCGCCCCACTCGACCACGCGGCTGCGGAGGTAGTCGGCCTCCGCGTCGGTCGCGCGGCCGTCGCCGTTGGCGTCGAACTTGCCGTGCACCATGAACTTGAAGCGGTAGTCGGGGTTGAAGACAGCGTTCGCGAGCACATCGTCGCGAAGGACGGGGCGGCTCGGCGAACCACGCACGATGCGGCAGGTCGAGGTCGACTCGCCGACCTTGATGACCTGGACGCTGGCCTTGCCGCGCGACTCGCTGTCTGCGGCCGCCATGATCGCAGCGGCGTCGTCGAAGACCTCGAAGGTCATGCCGGGCACGACGCGCTTGTTCGAGCCGATGTCGATGAAGATGGTGCCGGTGCTCGCGTCGAAGTCGACGACGCGGGCGTCGACGAGGGTTGCGGGGTTGGCGGCGCGGGTCGCGGTCGCCTCGACCTTGCGCTGGAGCGAGTCGATGCGCGCGAAGAGGACGGAGCGCTCCGAGCGGAGGCCGTCGATCTCGCTCTCGAGCTGCGCGACGCGGGAGTTGAAGCGCGCCTCGTTGTCGGCGCGGGTCGCCTCGAGGGCGCCCATGGCCTGATCGAACTCGCCGCGGTAGCTGTCGCCCGCCTCGCGGTACGAGGCGATCGACGCTGTGACCGCCGCGACGGCGTCCTGACGCGCCTTCTCGGCTGCCGCCATCTGACCCTTGAGGGCGTCGATCTCCTTGCCGAGGTCGGCCACGCGGGTCTTGAGGCTGTTGGCTTCCTGCGTGCGGGCATCGCGATCCTGCGAGACGCGGCGCATGGCGTTGCGGACGGTGTCGTCCGCGCCGACGCCGAGGTCGGTGCGCATCTTGTCGAGGTTCGCAGAGCGGTCGCCTGTCACGAACTGGGCGACCTGCGCCGACTGCTCTGTCATGTAGCCGTACAGGCTCTCTGCGCCTGCGTTGGCCTTCATGGCCTGGGCGTCGCTGCGGCCGCGCTGCTCTGTGTTGATGTAGGAGTTGAGTTCGGCCCTGGCCTCGCTCTCCTTCTGCTCCGCGGCTGTTCGCCCGGTGTAAAGGACGATCGAAAGCGCCAGCAGCGCGATGCTCAGGACGACAAAGACCACCAGAGCAACGATCACGCCAGTGGAAGATCGGGACGACATCAGCGGAATCTCCATGGGCCCAAGGCCCGAGGCGCGGAGTATCGGGTCTTTCGCCGCCGCCGTCAATCCGTTGGGGTCGTGGGGCGCCCTGGCCCCCGGCGGGCTCGGGCCGCCGTCACGCCGTCTTCACGGAGGCAACCGCCTCTGAGGGCGTCGTCACACGGGCCGCGACGAGCGCCGCGGCTGCCTCGCGGAGCGTCGCGAGACGGCCTGAGGCCAGCGCCGCGTTGGCGAGCGCCGTGCTGCTGCCCCTGCGCATCAGCTCAGCCCGCGAGGCGTCGTCGAGCTCAAGAAGCTCGTAGCAGCCGATGCGGCCTCTGTAGCCTGAGTTGCGGCAGTCGCGGCAGCCGACGGCCTCCGCGACGAGCCCGTCCGGCCCCGCCGTGAAGCCTTCGGGAAGCTCGCCCGCGTGGGGAGGGCGCGCGATGCCGCACTGTCGGCAGACGCGTCGGAGAAGCCGCTGCGCGAGGACGCCCTCAAGCGTGCTCGCGACGAGGAACGGCTCGACGCCCATGTCGAGGAGGCGCGTGGCGGCGCCCGCCGCGTCGTTCGTGTGGAGGGTCGACAGCACGAGATGGCCCGTGAGCGAGGCCTGAACCGCTGCATTCGCGGTCTCTGCGTCTCGGATCTCGCCGATCATGATGATGTCGGGGTCGTGGCGCAGGATCGCGCGGAGGCCGCTCGCGAAGTCGAGTCCGACCTGGTGGTTCACCTGGATCTGGTTGACGCCCGGGACATGGTATTCGACGGGGTCCTCGACCGTGATCGCCTTCACCTCGCCCGACACGATGCGCCGCAGAGACGCGTAGAGCGTGGTCGACTTGCCGCTGCCCGTCGGCCCAGTGACGAGGACGATGCCGTGCGGTCGCGACACGAGTTCGCACCACGGCCCGAGGATCCGCGCGGGCATGCCGAGTTCGTCGAGGCCGGCGAGGACGGCGCTCTTCGCGAGGATTCGGAGCACGATTCCCTCGCCATAGAGCATGGGGATCACGGAGAGGCGAAGGTCATACTCCTGTCCCTTGTGGCGCAGCGTGATGCGGCCGTCCTGCGGGCGCCGCTTCTCCGCGATGTTGAGGTTCGCCATGATCTTGAGGCGGCTCGTGATCGCGTTGCGGAAGCGGTGGATCGCAGGCGGCACGCCGGCGTCGGTCATGACTCCGTCGATCCTGTAGCGCACGGCGAGCTCGTGCTCGTAGGGCTCGATGTGGATGTCGGTCGCGCGCTCGCGGATCGCCTCGAAGAGGAGGTCGTTCACGAGCCGCACCACGCTCGCCTCGCTGGCCTCGCCCGCCTCGCCTGCGTCCTCGGCCTCCGCGCGCAGTTCGCCCGCGGAGGGCGCGCCCGCGCCGAGCGCCTCGAGGACATCGCCTGCGACGCCGAAGCGCGCGCGGATCTGCGAGCCGAGGTCGTGGTCCTCGGCGACAGCGAGGCGGACTGGGAGGCCCGCGGCCACGCGGATCTGCTCGAAGCCGTCGAGGCGGAGCGGATCGCTTGTCGCGACGATGAGTGCGCCGCGTTCGCGTCGGATCGGCAGCGCGCGCAGGCGGAACACCATGCGCGGAGGCACGAGGCGGACTGCGTCCTCGTCGATCTCCGTCTCGTCGAGGCGCACGAAGGGAAGCTCGAGCTCGGCTGCAAGTGCGCGCATCGCCTGCTCCGCGCTTGCGAACCCGAGGCGCGCTGCCGCCTGCTCGAGGCGCTCGCCGCTCCGCGCCGACTCCGCGCGCGCGGCGGCGAGCTGCTCCTCGGTGAGGAGCCCTTGCGAGAGGAGGATCGAGCCAAGCGCCATGGGGCACAGCGTAGCGCGCGCAGGCTGCGCAAAGAAGTTCGTCACGCGGAGGCGTGCGGCGCAGCGCGGGCCCGCGGCGCTCGACCCGCGCGGAAGAGCGCGATGGCGGTGGTGCGCCCGGCGAGCGGCGTCTTCCCTCGAAGCGGAGCGAGTTCGCCCGCGCTCTCGAGCCCGACGAGCGGAATCGCGCCGAGCCGACGCGAGAGGGTCGCGAGCACGGGCACGACGGGCGCGCGGCCGTCCGCGGCGTCACGCGCCTCCGACCCATCGCCCGCCGCGGGCGCCACGCGGTTGCCGTGGAAGACGAGCGCTGCGACCGGCGGCTCGCGCAGCGCCTCTGCGTCGAGGAGCATCGCGAGGTCGTCCGCTGCGGCGTCGGGGTCGTCGAGATGGAACTGCACCGTTGCGCCCGTCTGGATCGCGTCGCCGAGGAGCAGCGACCTGCGCGCCTCGTCGACCGCGCGCAGCGGCCGCACGAGGAAGTCGCCGCGCCCAAGCCTCGGCCGCGACGCATCGAGCGCCACGCCGACGAGCACGCCGCGCGAGAAGAGCGCGCGGTCGTGGTCGTTGAGCGACAGGAAGACCTCCTGCGTGACCTCGAGGGCGGGCCGCCCGCCGAGTTCGCCGATCTCGCTGCCTTTCGCCCGCGTGACGACGAGCGGCCTGCCGACCGCGCGCGTTCCCTGGGCGTGGACGATGTCGAGCGAGAGGTCGCCGAAGAGGCTGAGCCCGACGAGCCCCATGTGCGCCACGCGCCTGTCGGCCGCGAGCACATTGAGCCCCGCGTGGCTCGCGCCGCTTGCAAGCGCGCCGACGATGCGCGCGCCGCCCGCACCCGCCGCTTCGTCGATGGATGCGGCCGCGAGGCCCGCGTGGATCGAGAAGGGGTCCGCGACGAGAAGCGTGCCTGCGTGCGACAGCGGTCCGAACGCGTCTGACACCTCGGGCGGAAGCGCCACGCGCGAGCGGACGAACTCGGGGCTCCAAACGGCGGGGGGGCCGTCGACGATGTCGAACAAGAAGGGCTTCGCCACCACGCCAGGGAGCGAAAGAGCGAGGGCCCCGAGCGCTGCCCGGCCCTCGACGCCGACCGCGGGCGACGCACGCCCATCGTGCACCGCGGCGCCGATCACGGCGCGGGCCGTCGACGCCAGGAGGTGCGCGGGGTGGAGCTCTGCGCGAAGGATGTCGAGCGCGTCCGAGAACAGGGCGCGATGGTGAAACGACCCGAAGACGACCAGGAGGTCGGGCCGAACGATCATGCCTCCGCGGAGCGCGGTCGCCACCTCGCGTGCGGCATCGCGCGTGTCGGGTCGCTCGGACAAGGCCGAGAGGGCGGTGGGAGCTCGGCGCTCGGGCACTTCTGGAAGGGTACTCCCAAGTGGCCTCGGTGGCAGGGACTTGCAAAGGTCGGCGCGATCCGCCATGATCCGCGATCCGCCTTCGGGCGGGTGGGCCTCATCACCCTCGGCAAAGGCCGAGCCAGACACCTCTCGAACTCTCAGGACCGACCGTGCCAAACACCGAATCAGCCAAGAAGCGTGTTCGTCAGAGCGCCAAGAGCAATGCCCGCAACCTGTGGCGCAAGCGTCGCATCAAGGCCGATGTCGGTGGCTTCGTGAAGGCGATCGCGAGCGGCGACGCAGTGGCGGCCGAGGCCGAGATGCGCAAGGCCGCGCGCACGCTCGACAAGATCGCGGCGACGGGCACGATCCACAAGAACACGGCCGCGCGACGCAAGAGCCGCATGGCTGCGCGCCTCGCGACGCTGAAGAAGAAGTAAGCCGCCTCGCGGACGGGAAGCCGCGCGGCCACGCGAGTGGCGGCACGCCCCGCGAGACGAGTGGGAACACTCGTTGCTCTGCAGGAGAACCTGAAAGTCCCCCGCACGCCTTGCCCCGCAAGGCGTGCTTTCGTTGTGGCCCCGTCCGTCGAGGTTGCGCGGCCGTCGCGGCGCTGAGAGACTGAGCCGCGCGCCGAGCGCGAGTCCCGATGGCAGAGCAGCGACCGCAGAGCCGCAGACGGGCATCCGCGCCGAGTTTCGGCGCGATGCTGCTGCGTGGCCCTGGCACCCTCTTCGGCTCGGGTTCGTCGCCCGCCGCGCGCGACTACTTCGAGGCATCGCGCCGGCCGCTCGAGATCCTCTTCTTCCTGCTTCCGTTCATCGCGTTCTACGAGTACGAGCTCGTGCGCGTGCTCCGTTCGCCCGACGGGCTCCTCACGAACGAGGCGCACCTCGCGATCCTGCGGCTCTTCGACGCGCTCGGCTTCGGGCCTGCGGCGCTGTCGCTCCCGGGCGTGATGCTCGTCGCGATCCTCGTCGGCTGGCACGCAGCGCGACGCGCCCCGTGGATCGTCGACCTCGGCGTCGTCGCGCGCATGTTCCTCGAGAGCATGATCCTCGCGCTGCCCGTGCTTGTGCTCGCCGAGGCAAGCGTGCGGCTGCTGCCGCTTCCAGAGGGCGCGGCTGCCGGGGCTGCGCCGCTTGCCTCGCTCGCTGGCGGCGACACTGCGTTCGAGTCGCTTCCGCTCGGCGCGCGCATCGCCGTGTCGATCGGGGCGGGGCTCTACGAAGAGCTCGTCTTCCGCCTCGTCTTCCTGTGGGTCCTCATCACGCTCCTCGTCGATGTGCTCGGCCTCGGACGCCGCACGGGCGTGGTCCTCTCCGTCCTCCTGAGCGCTCTGGGATTCGCGATCTACCACCCGATCCACGGCGCAGACGGAGCGCTGCTCCTCCAGCGGTTCGTCTTCTACTTCACGGCGGGCGCCTACTTCGGCGCGGTCTACCTCGTGCGCGGCTTCGGCGTGGTCGCCGCAACGCACGCGGTCTACGACATCATCACGGCGTTCCTCGTCGCAGGCGGCGCGGGCGGAGGAGCGCCGCCAGGTTGATCCGACGCGCGTCACCGCGCGCCGCGCATCGGCTACGCTTCGCGCCATGCTCAAGGGACGGGCAACGAAGAAGGCATCCTCCTCCGGCGGGTCGAACGGCGCAGGCGCCTCGGGCCTCGCGGTCTCGGTGCTGCACGGGCTTCGGTCCGTGCAGACGGCCGTCAACGCAAACGAGACGATCCACTCCGCGCTCGAGGCCCTCCGCTCGCGCACGATCGACCATCCCGTCCTCTACATCTACGCGCTCGACGACGACGACCGCCTCGTGGGGCAGGTGCCGATGCGCGCGCTCCTTCTCTCGCCGCCCGAGGCGCGCATCCGCGATGTGATGGCGACGGAGCTCGAGACCGTCACGCTCGACACTTCGTTCGACGAGGCGCTCGGCCGCTTCGCGTCGTCAAGGCTCCTCGCGCTCCCCGTCGTCGACGGCGACGGCCACCTCGTCGGCGCGATCGATGTCGAGCAGTATGCGCGCGAGAAGCTCGAGCGCGCAGAGCATGAGCGCGTGCAGCAGGTCTTCCAGACGCTTGGACTTCACATCGAGCACGCGGAGGCGCTCACGCCGTGGGAGAGCTACCGCATGCGCATGCCGTGGCTCCTGTGCAACATCGCGGGCGGCATCCTCTGCGCGCTGATCGGATCGATCTTCACGGAACTGCTGCAGCAGGTCGTGCTCCTCGCGTTCTTCCTGCCGCTCGTCCTCGCGCTGAGCGAGAGCGTCTCCATGCAGTCGCTCACGCTCTCGGTCGGCACGGGCGTCGCCGACGACGACGGGCGCTCGGGGCGCCAGGGCGTTCTGCGGCGGCTTCGCAACGAGGCCCTGACCGCGATCCTCCTCTCCGTCACCTCGGGCCTGATCGTGGCCCTCGCGAGCCTCTTCTGGGGCGGGGGATTCCAGGGCGCGCTCACCATGTTCCTCTCGATCGGCATCGCCATGGTCGTGGCGGCCCTCGCGGGCGGCGGCATTCCCGTTGTCCTGCACGCCGTGCGGCTCGACCCGAGCGTCGCGGCGGGGCCAGTGACGCTCGTCATCGCCGACACCTGCACGATGCTCCTCTACCTCGGGCTCGGCACGCTCCTCCTCTTCAGCGCGGGGTGAGCGCGGCCGCCAACGGGTACACTCACGCCGTGTCGGTCGAACGGATCCGCTTCCTCTTCCTCGATGTCGATGGCGTCCTCACCGACGGCGGCATCGCCATCGACGATGCGGGCCACGAGACAAAGCGTTTCCATGTGCGCGACGGCGCGGCGCTGAGGATGTGGTCGCGCCTCGGCTACGGCACGGCTGTCATCACGGGGCGCAACGGAATGGCGCTGCGCCACCGCTTGCGCGAGCTCGGCGTGCGTCATGTCGTGTCGGGCTCGAAGGCGAAGGGCGAGGCGTTCACGGCGCTTCTCGCGGAGCTCTCGCTCGACGCATCCGAAGCGGCCATGATCGGCGACGACCTTCCCGATCTGCCGATCCTCCGCCGCGCGGGGCTCCCGATCGCCGTGCGCGACGCGGCGCAGGAAGTCCTCGATGTGGCCCGCTTCGTGACGGCGCGGCCGGGCGGGTCGGGCGCCGTGCGCGAGGCGATCGAGCACATCCTCAAGGGGCAAGGGCGCTGGGCCGAGGCCGTGCGCACCTTCGACCCCGAGTTTGGCCCCGAGTTCGGCCCCGAGTTCACGGGCGACGACGCCCGCGCGGAGGCACGCCCGTGAGCGGCATCGATCGCGCGATCAGGGCGCTGCGCCAGCGCCGCGGGCTTCTCTTCGCGCTGCCCGCGGCGGCGTTCGCGGTGCTTGTCATCCTCGCCGCGCTCAATGTCGACCGCGGCACCCCGCGCGCCTCGCGTGAGAGCAGGCTCGACTCGGTCGAGGATCTTCTTCCTCCGCGCATCGCAAGCGCGGAGGAGCTCGAGCGCGCCTCGGGCGCGACGCCCGACCAGACCTCGGTGTCGCTTGCAAGCGGCGCATGGGTGCAGGTCGCCGACGAGGAAGGCCGCCTCGCGCAGCAGTACAGCGCTACGAAGCTCGACCCGCTGCCTGGAAGCCAGGTCGCCATGCTCGAGCCGCGCGCCGTGATCTACCTGAAGGACGGCCGCGTCCTTTCGCTCGCCTCGCGGAAAGGCGTCGCCTATGTGCCGCGCCGCGCGCTCGAGTCGGGAACGCTCGAGGGCGATGTCGTCGTGCGGCTCTTCAGGCCCGAGCGCGGTTCGGGTCGCGCGGTCGACATCGACCGCGATGCGCCTGCCGTGGTGGTGACGGCCGAGTCTGCGCAGTTCGACGGCGTGCTCGGCGAGGTCCGCTGCGACAAGGCCGTGCGCGTCGCGACAGAGGCGGGCAGCTTCGCGGGCGAGGGCCTCTCGCTTGTTCTCGACGCGGAGGGCGATGGCGTCGAGCGCCTGATCGTCGAACGCGCGCTTGAGCCGATCCGCATCGATCCCGCGGCCCGCGCCGTCGCGCGCGCAGACGCAGCCCGCGCGGCCACGCGCGGGCGCGACGCGCAGCCGATGCAGGAAGAGACGCAGCGCCCTGGTGCGCCGGGCGCGGCCGCTTCCGCCGCAGCGACGCCTTCGCCTTCACCTTCGCCAGCTCCTTCGCCTGCCTCCGCGCGCGCGCCGTTCTATCGCCTCGTCATGCTTGGCGGAGTCGAGATCGTGCGCATCAAGGACGGTGTGCGCACGACGATCACGGGCGAGGAGCTCGTGGCCGTCTTCAGCCTCGAGTCCCGCAGTCTCGACGACCTCGCCTTCCTTCCGCGCTCTGTCCGAGGGACGCAACACCCGATGCACGCCACGCTGTTCCCGCGCGCGCAGGCCGCGCTCGCCGTCCTTCCGCTTGCGTTCGCCCAGGTGGGCGCGCAGCCTGCGTCGCAAGCTGCGGACGACGCCGATGGCGTGACCGTCACCTTCGGCGGCAGGCTGGTGATGCTTCCCGCGGTCGACCCTGCTGACCAGCTTTCCGACCCCGACGAGATTCGCTTCGATGTCCTCGGCCCGCGCGTCGAGGTCGTCGACGGCCGATCGCGTTCGCGCATCGTCTGCTCGCGCCTGCGCTATGGCGTGCGCGAGGAGCGCATCGAGGCGGAAGGGCGCGCGGGTGTGCCGCTGACCGTCACCAATCGCCGCATGCAGCTTGAGGGAACGCGGTTCACGGCCTCGCTCCGCGACGGCGAGGGCAGGCTCGACGGCGGTGGGCGGCTCGCGCTCTCGCGCGGCTCGGCGCGCGCGGTCGGGTTCCTCGAACTCGCGCCGGCGCTCGTTCCAGATGCGGCGCGCATGCTTGTCTCGGCCGATCCCGCGCATGCGGCGCTCGCGATGCGCCAGGATCCGCCAGCGCGGCGCGCCGTGGATCCGCGCGACTTCGAGTTCGACCCGAAGGCGCAGGAGCTCGAGATTCTGTGGCAGGGCGGCGTCGACCTGCGCTTCGACGGCGGCGGCGAGGACGCCACGCTCTCGCTCGCGCGCTTCGGCGGCGGGGTCGAGGTCTTCGGCAGGCAGTTCGAGCTGGACGCTGCGACGCTCGAGGTCGCGTTCTCGCCAAGCGGCGGAGAGCGGATCGACGCGATCATCGCCGACGGCGGCGGTGCGCCCGGCATGGTCGAAGTGCGGCGGCTTGGCGGCGCGGGCGCGATGCGCGCGGGCCGCATCGAGCTCTTCCTCGCAGAGACGATCGGCGGCGATGCGATGCCGCGCAGGCTCGTCGCGCGTTCCGCGGTCGAGGCGCGCGACGACAGGCAGACGATCTGGACGGAGGACCTCGTGGTCGACTTCCGGCCGCGTGCGGCGGGCGGCGCGCCCGCGAAGGCGGAGGACGCCGACGCGGCGGGCTCGAAGCCGTCCGACCCGCTCGGCGAGGTCGACATCGACGCCGTCGAGGCGAAGGGCGGCGTGCAGGTCCTCCTGCGCGAGGGCGCCCGCGTCTTCGCGCAGGAACTGAAGGGCGACGCTGCGCGACGCTCGCTTCGCCTCACGGGCGACAATGTGGCGATCGTCCGCTCGAACATCGTGGCCGACAACCTGCGCGACCTGCGCTTCGACGACGCCACGCGCAGCGCCCGCAGCGAGGGGCCAGGCCGCTTCCGTGCCTTCCGCGAGCCGCTCGCGCAGCGCGAGGGCAAGGTCGAGCGTCCCGAGCCGACGGGCGCTCCGACGCTCGAGGCGACCTGGAGCGAGCTCCTCGACTTCACGGAACTCTCCGAGACCCGCAGCACGCTCGACCTCCGCGGCGATGTGCGCGTGCGCAGCCGTCCCGACGGCGCCACCAGCGATGCCGTGGACGCGCGCGCGCTTCTCCTCGAGATCGGCGCAGATCCGAACGACCGTTCGCGCGCGAGCGGCGCCGCCTCCGTGGCCGACAGTTCGAGACGCTCGCTCGACCAGTTCATCGCGAAGGGCGATGCGCGCATCGAGAGCAGGGCGTGGGACTCGGAGGAGCGCAAGGGTGACCCGCGCGTCTTCCGCGTGACGGGCGAGCACATCGAGTACGACATGCGCTCGCGCGAGGGCCTCGTCGTCGGCGACGGCGGCATCCTGGTGAACCTTCCGCCGAAGGCGGGGGCAGCGGCCGACGCGGGGCGCGGCGCGGCATCGCCCGTCCCTGGCGCGATCAGCCTCGGCGGCGACGGCACCACGCGCTTCCGCTGGAAGCGCCGCATGGAGCTGAAGCGCGCCTACGACGATGTCTTCACGATCCGCATGGAGTCGGGCGTCGAGCTCCTCCACGCTGGCCTCCGGCCCGACGACACCCTCGCGATGACCTGCGACACGCTCGAGACGACGGTGCGCCGTCCGCTCGCCGAGGGTGCAGCGCCCGACTCCCGAGATGCGCGCGGCGCGGATCTCGGCGGACCAGCGGAGCTTCTCGGCGTCGTCGCGACGGGCGGCGTCTTCGTGCGCACTCCCGAGCAGGACATCCGCTGCGGCAGCTTCGACTACTCCGTCACCACGGGAATCGCGACGCTGACCGCCGCGGAAGGTGGCTCGGTCGAGATCGCCGTCAAGGGCCAGGCGACGCCGATCCGCGCCCAGAAGGTCGTCTGGGACCTGCGCAGCGGCCGGCTCCAGGTGCTGAAGGCCTCTGGCACAGCGGGGCGCTGAACGCGGCTTCGAGATCGGCTAGCCTCTCGCCGTGCACGACGCCTCATCGCTCACCTACGGCAGCTATCTCTGCATCCCGCAACTCCTCGAGCTCCAGCAGCCGAGGTCGCGTCATCCGGGCACGGGCGTTCCCGAGCACGACGAGACGCTCTTCATCATCATCCACCAGGTCTACGAGCTGTGGTTCAAGCAGCAGCTCCACGAGGGAGACTTCCTCGCGCGCGCGCTCGAAGCAGGCGACGCCGTGCAGTCTGCCGCCACGCTCAAGCGCATGCTCACGATCCTCAAGACGATGGTGCAGCAGATCGATGTGCTCGAGACGATGACGCCCGTCTCGTTTCTGAGCTTCCGCAGCTTTCTCGCCAACTCGAGCGGGTTCCAGAGCGCGCAGTTCCGCGAGTTCGAGTTCCTGCTTGGGAACAAGAACCCGCGGGTCCTCGCGCACAACCCCGAGGGCTCGCCCGAGCGCAAGGCCATCGAGGCGCGCTGGACACGCCCGACGCTCTTCGATGCGTTCGTGCGGTTCCTCGCGCGGCACGGGCACGCCGTGCCCGAGACGCTGCTTGCGCGCGATGTCACGGGGGCGCCGGCAGAGTCGCCAGAGCTGCAGGAGACGCTTCTTTCGGTCTACCGCGGGCACCCGACCGAGCGGCAGGTGTGCGAGCTCCTTGTCGACCTCGACGAGGGGGTGCAGGAATGGCGCTATCGCCATGTCAAGATGGTCGAGCGCACCATCGGCTTCAAGCAGGGGACGGGTGGGAGCCCTGGCGCCGCGTACCTTCGCGCAACGCTCTTCCAGCCCTTGTTCCCCGACCTCTGGGCGATCCGAACCAGGCTCTGAGTTGTCTGCCCAGGCCCGCATCGGACGGCTCACGAGTCTTATATTTGTGTCGCTTTCAGGGTACGGCGGGCGCATCTGCGCCATCCCTGCATGTATTCTGCGTACCCATGCTGAGGGACTATGCACGGAGGTGGCCTCGGCTGCCGATGACTTCTGAGGCCGCGCGACGATGCGGGGCCTGTGCCCCGATTGGGTGCACGGGCATCTTCCTTCGTTTCGGCGATTCGCCCAGTCGGGGCTGCAGTGGGTTCGCTCAGGCGCGCATTCGGGGGCGCTGTGTCGCTTAAGGGTTTCAAGGTTCTCTCCAGCCTTCCTGATCCGGCGGTCATCACCGACCTCGCCGCGCGGGATGCCATCGCCGCCGTGGGGCGGCCTTGGAAGATCAAGCACCTCGCGACCGACATGGTGCTGCTCCTTGTTCCGCCGGGCGAGTTCAACATGGGCTCTCCGCCGCAGGAGTCCTGGCGCAACGACGACGAGAAGCAGCACCGCCGCGTGATCCGCAAGCCGTTCTACCTCGGCGTGACGCCCGTGACGGTCACCGAGTGGGCTGCGGTCATGGGCGGCGCCAAGCCCGACAGGAACCACTACATGCGGCCTGTCGAGAATCTGTCATGGAACGACTGCAAGGCGTTCCTTGCGCAGGCGGGCGGCGAGATGAGGCTTCCGACCGAGGCCGAGTGGGAGTACGCGTGCAGAGCGGGGACGAGGACGCCGTTTGCCTTCGGCGCCTCCGTGAATCCCTCGCATGTCCACTATGGTGGCGGCAGCTTCGACACGCCGTACGCCTCGACCGACTGCGGCCAGTTCCCCGCGAACCAGTGGGGATTCCACGACATGCACGGAAACATCTGGGAGTGGTGCGAGGACGCCTACGGGCCCTATCCCGACCGCGGCACGGACGAGGCCGAGCAGGTGGGCGACGGAAGCGGTGCGCGCGTCGTGCGCGGCGGCTGCTGGTACTTCATCGCAGGAAGCTGCCGTTCCGCGTCGCGTGGGCACCTTGCGCCCGCGTTCGCGAACGACTTCTTCGGCTTCCGCGTGGCGCGCAGCCTGATCGACTGAGTTCGACGGGGTTCAATCACGGGGTTCAATCACGGGGTTCAATCACGGGGTTCAATCCACGGGGTTCAATCCACGCGGTTCAATCCACGCGGTCAGGGACGCGCGAACGCGATCCGACGGTGTAGCACGAATCACCGACGCCCTTCAGTTCTCCGATGCGCCGCGAAGCTCGCGCGCTCCCTGTTCGGCTGCGCAAGGTGCTCCGCGCTCGGAGGCACTCAAACTCCTGCGAACACGCCGCCGCGCTCGCGGGGGGGCGCGGCGTCGGGCGCGCGTCGCGCGTGCGGCGCATCGAGCGGGCTCTTGACGCCGCATTCCGCGCAGAGCAGTCGGCTCGTGATCTCGCTTGCGAGGAAGATCACGGGCAGGCCCGAGCCGGGATGCGTGCCGCCGCCGACGGTCCACAGGTTGTCGAAGCCCTGAAGCTTGTGCTGCGGGCGCCAGTGGAGCATCTGGGTGATGTTGTGCGCGAGGTTGAAGGTCGCGCCGTGGTTGATGTTCTG
>JBIKTI010000393.1:0-3099 GCA_044348205.1 Phycisphaerales bacterium
CAACGAACACGCAGTCAAGCAGAGTCGTGGAATTCGACTGGGAGTAGATGGCGCCTCCTACAACGGCCGCCGTGCCGCCACAATTGGAGAACGTGGATCCCGTCACGGTCAACGGACCGAAAGTGTAGATGGCGCCACCATAGACGGTGACGCCCGCTGAGACTGGCGTGTTGCAGTTCGAGAAGGTGCAGTTGGTGACGGTGACAGGTGCCCCCGCTCGGCCAGCGATGGCGCCACCAAAGACAGCAAAGATCCCTTGTTGCGCAGTTCCGGCAGCACAATCGCTGAAGACACTGTGCGAGACACTAAGCGCGCCGCCCACGCTGATAGCTCCGCCCTGAATGTTGGCTTGCGATGGATTGATTCGAATGCCAGTGAATGCACACCCCGAGACCGTCGCATCCTCGACTGCGTAGACCGCTCCAGAGCCTGAGTAGTCGCGGATCGAGCTGTTAGCGATAGAGACGCTGGTGGCACGAACAAGGTGAGGTCCGGCGCCACCGTGAAACTCAGAGTTTGAGATCGCGGCAAACCCTGTGACGTCGATCGGAGAATTGCACGCGAAGAACTGCGAGTTGGTGACCTCGAGCACGCCTCGCGTGTGGAAGTAGGCGTTGTTACGAAAGACGCTGTTCAAGATCGCATGGTTTCCCGGGAGGAGGCTCTGATTCGCAGCAAGAATCCCCGAGTTGTTGAACTCCGAACCCACGACTGCCACCTGCGATGTCCCCGAGAGCTGGACGCTGATGGAGGCAGTCCTCACGCGATCAAAGGTCAGCGCGGTCGAATCGACGGTCAGCGACGTGCCGAGGATCGTCAGATTTTCGAACTCGAAGCCATTTGGCGCGCTGTAGATCCAGCACTGGCTCGTGATCCGCGTCGTCGCGAACGACCCCGTCGAGCGAACCTTCAGCGTCTTGCCCGTCACGCTAAACCCCGCCCAAGTGCCCGGCGACACGACAATGTCGTCGCCATCCACGGCCGCATTGACTGCATCCTGAATCGTCGGGAAGTCCTGCGGCACCCGCCGATCGACCGCGAACGCGGACGAGACGAAAGCAAGGGACAGACCGACCACGCAGCCAACTCGCCTCAGAGACAAAGAGAGCATGTCTTCCGCCATCCTGCGGCCAGGCCGCAACAGTCACCATGGATGCGCCCGGGGGACGAAGTGGACGCGCGGAGAGTGTGTCGCGAAACTCGCAAAGCGCAAGGAGTTGTGGCGGCACAGGTTGAAGATTTCGTCAACAGGCGCGGCGACTGCCTGTACAAAAACAGTCAGAAAGTTAATGGCTTTCAGACTGCACGTGCCAAGCCATTGCTTGGAATAGACTTGCACGCGGACGCAGACGCAATGCCGTCGAAATCCCGCTCCCGTCGCCTCGACGAATCCTTCATCGACGAGCGCAGAAGCGCGGTCAGGCCTTGCCCGTCTCAGTCACGCGATAGCTCGCGCTGCGCCCGCCTGCGCTGTTTCGCGCCAGCACGCCGCGCGCGAGGAGGTCTGTGATGTCCCGCAGCGCCGTGTCGGTCGAGCACTTCGCAAGCTTCGCATACTTCGAGCTGTTGAGGAAGCCCTCGAACTCGCCCTGTTCGCCGAGCAATCGCGCAAGCACCAGCCGTTGCCGCGCGTGCAGCGGCCGCTCGCGCTCGGCGAGTGCCCAGATCGCGGCGCGCGCGCGGACAGCCGTCGTCGTCTCCTCCGCGCGCGCAAGCGCCCGGTCGAGGCACTCGATGAACCAGAGCAGCCATCGCGTGATGTCGAGGCTCGCGCGCTGGGCGCGTTCGATCTCGTTCCAGTAGTCGTCCTTGTTTGCCTCGATCGCGGCCGACATGCTGTAGAAGCGCAGCGGCGAGCCGTCACCGCGCGCGAGCGCCATGTCCGCGATCGCGCGGCCGATGCGGCCGTTGCCGTCGTCGAACGGGTGGATCGTGAGGAACCAGAGATGCGCGACGCCAGCGCGCAGCACGGGGTCGAGGTGCGCGCCGCCGACCGCGGTGTCGCGCCGCTCGAACCAGTCGAGGAAGCGCGTCATCTCAGTTGAAACGCGCGCGGCCGCGGGCGCCTCGAAGTGCACGCGCTCGCGGCCTTCGCGGCCCGAGACGACCTGCATCGGCCCGTCGCGGTCGGTGCGCCACTGGCCCGCCTCGATGCGTCGCATGCCGCTGAACCCGGTCGGAAAGAGCGCCGCGTGCCAACCAAAGAGCCGTTCGCTCGTCAGCGGACTGTTGTAGCGCTGCGTTGCGTCGAGCAGCACCGTCACGATCGCGTCGGCTTTCGCGCACTCCGCCTTGTTGCGGCGATCGGGAGCTTCAACCCCGGCGCGTTCGAGCCGAAGGTTGCGCGCGATCGAGAACCGAACCGAACGCGGCTCGAGCACCTCGCCCTCGATCGCCGAGGTCTGCACAGCGTCGTCGGTCAGCACGCCAAGCGACGCGTCGGCCTGGGCCCCAATCGCCAGCGACGACATCCGCCCCAGCAGCAGCCCCTGGCGATGACGCACGGGCACCAACGCCGCCGCGACCAAATTGAGGTCCCAGAAAAACTGCGACCAGTCGGTGAGAAGATGGATGTAGGTTCTATTCACCGCAATCCTGCGGTGAATATATCGCCCATTCGCCGCAGCGGCTTCTATTCACCGCAAGATTTGCGGCGAATGGGAGCCTGATTCGACGCCCGCGCGCCTCACGCCGGCCGCACGCCCCACACCGTCTCGATCTCGGCTCCGCCCGGCCACGCGAGGCGCTTGCGTTCGCGCTCCATCGCGGCCTCGATGAACGCGTCGTCGACGAGCGCCGCGGGCGCGGGCATGCGCCGCGGGTCGGGGCGGAACCCGACGCGCGAGAGGTCGAGGCGGTCGGCGACGAAGCACGCGGCGACGGTGGGGTCGTCGTGGTGCGGCGTGCCGGTGTGGAGGTCGCACGCGGTGTAGAGCGAGCCGAACTCTGCGTCGGTCAGCGCGCGCAGCGTCGCAAGCGTGGTCGCGCACGCGCAGCCGTCGCGGCCATCGCGCACGCCCGCGAGCCACGCCGCCGCGCGCGGCCCATGCTGGCGGTCCGCGCCGTCGTTGTCTCGATGCGAGTCGTGGAAGATCGCGA
>JBIKTI010000394.1:0-3089 GCA_044348205.1 Phycisphaerales bacterium
CTTCTACTTCCAGCAGAAGTACATGTCGCCGCCGATCACGCCCAACATGAGCGAGGAGCAGATCCAGCAGCAGAAGATCATGAAGTGGATGATGGTCATCATGTTCCCGATCATGACCTACATCGCGCCGAGCGGGCTCACGCTCTACATCCTGACCTCGACCTGCATCGGCATCGTGGAGAGCCGCATCATCAAGAAGCAGGTCGACGCGATGGACCTCTCGGCGCCGCCCGCGAAGCCCGCGAAGAAGGGCTTCCTCGCGCGGGTCTACGAGCAGGCGCTCGAGCGCGCCGCGGAGCAGCAGAAGAACGGCGGCCGCGGCGCGAAGCCGCGCGGCAAGGGACGCTGAGCGGGATGCGAGCGGCCGGGCCCGGCGCGCGCGAGACGATCCTGGCGGTCGCATCGCCATCTGGCCGCGGTCTGCGCGGGATCGTGCGCGTGTCTGGGCCAGGCGCGCGCGCGATGGCGCGCGGCGCACTCGGGCTCGATCCGACGGCGCGCGGCGTGATGCGCGCGCGCCTCGCGATTCCCGCCGATGCGCGCGACCCCGAGGACCAGCCCGCGTGCGCGTGCCCCGTGCTTGCGTTCTGGATGGAGTCGGGCGCGAGCTTCACGGGCGAGGACTCGCTCGAGGTCGCCTGCACGGGCGCGCCCGCGCTCCTCGACCTCGTCGGCGAGACGCTTCTCTCTGAAGCGCGCGCAGCGGGCTTCTCCGCGCGTCTTGCGCACCGCGGCGAGTTCGCCTACCGCGCCTTTCGTTCGGGAAGGCTCGCGCTCGAGGCAGCGGAGTCGATCGCAGCGCGCATCGCGGCCACGAACGACGCGGAACTCGCGGCGGCCGCCGAACTCGGCCGCGGCGCGCTTGCGGCACGGATCGGCGCGCTCGTCGCTCGGCTCGCGGAGACGCTGGCGCTCGTGGAGGCGGGAATCGACTTCACAGACCAGGACGATGTCGTCGCGATCGATGCGCCGACGCTTGCGGCGCGGGCATCGTCGCTTGCGTCGGAGGCCGCGCAGCTTCGGGGCCCGATGGGCGCGCGCCGTGCGCACGCCGTGCCGCTCGTCGCCCTTGGCGGCGCGCCGAACGCAGGCAAGAGCTCGCTCTTCAACGCGCTTGTCGGCCGCGCACGCAGCGTGACGGGTGCCCTCGCAGGGACGACGCGCGACGCGATCCTCGTGCGCGTGGCGCTTGCGCCCGGGCTCGAGGCGGACCTCGCGGACCTCGCGGGGCTCGAGCCCGGTGCAGCCGGCGCGCGAAGCGATGCGCGAACGCCCGCTGAAATCGCAGAGGCGATGCAGCGCCGCGCGCGGGAGATCCTGCGCGTCGCGGACATCGTCGTCCGCTGCACGCCCGTCGGCGCGACCCGTGTCGCGATCGATGGCGACGGTCACGGCGACGGTCACCACGACGGTCGCCGCATCGTCGAGGTGGCGACGAAGTGCGACGACCTCGTTTCGCCCCCGCCACGCGACGCGATCGCCACGAGCGCGCGCACGGGGGTCGGGCTCGACGCCCTTCGCGCCCACCTCGCCGAACGGCTTCGTGCCGACCAGGCGCTGCGCCGCGCGGAGCTCGCCGCGATCCTGCCGCGCCACGACGCAGCGCTGGCCGCAGCAGCGGCCGCGCTCGGCGACGCGGCTGCCCTCGCCTTGCGCGACGCGGGCGCGCCGCCCGCCCGCGTCCGCGACCCCGAGTTCGCTGCAAGCCTCCTGCGGGCCGCGCTCGACAGCCTCGGGTCGATCGCGGGTCCCGTCCACCCGGACGATGTGCTCGGGCTCGTCTTCTCCCGCTTCTGCATCGGCAAGTGAGGCTCCATGCGCGACGACAGACCACCCCTCGCCACCCACGACACCGAGATCCGCGTGCGCTACCCCGAGTGCGACCCGATGGGCGTCGCGCACCATGCGACCTACCCGATCTGGTTCGAGATCGGCCGCACCGAGATGCTGCGTGCCCGCGGCGGAAACTACAGGGATCTCGAGGCGGAGGGCGTCTTCCTCGCCGTCGTGCGGCTCGAGGTCCGCTACCGCCGCCCCGCGCGCTACGACGACCTTCTCACGCTGCGGACGGAACTGCGCCTCGCAGGCCCCGTGAAGATCGAGCACACCTACCGCCTCCTCCGCGACGGCGAGCTCCTTGCGGAGGCCGCGACCACGCTCGCCTGCCTCGACCGCGACGGCCGCGCGCGCGTGCTCCCGCAGAGCCTCGAGCTCGGCTGAGCGCCGCGCCGCTCCGTGCTAGGATGCGGTCATGCTGACTACGCGCGTCCTCGCAGCGATCCTTCTCGCATCGGCGGCCCTTCCCGTCGCCTGCACCGCTGTCTCGACCTATCCACCGACGGCTGGCGCCACGCGCATGACGCCGTCGGTCTCGCCCGGACCAGAGCTGATGGCCTCCGCGATCCGCGAGACGCACCGCGTGCGCGGCGATGGCGGGCAGATCGTCTTCAATCTTCCCGCTGGGCTCGACGCGGGCACCTGGCGCCGCGTGGCGTCGCAGCTTCCCTCGGGTTCGCGCGCGATGCGCGCGAGCGACGAGCGCGCCTACTCGGTGCAGCAGCTGCGCCTCTCGGGCGGCACCGCCGAAGTCGATGTCGCGTATCCAGAGGGCGGCGTCTACCAGCTGATGACCGTGAAGTTCGAGGGCGGACCACTCGTTCCCTGGCGCGTGCAGTGGGCATACCGCTGGGTCATTCCAACGCCGATGCCGATTGCGAACGACCCGATGATCGCGGTCGAGGCCGCGGAGGCAGCGGAAGCGGAGCGCGTCGCTGCGGAACCGGCCGCCGCCACGGAGTCCGCGGAACCAGCGACCGAACAGGCCGCTGCGTCGACAGACGCCAGCGAGGGCTGAGCGGACGCTGCGTGGCGTGGTTTGAGCGGTCGCCGCTGCGGCGGCTCCCTTTGGCGGGACCGAAATCAGGGGTGCCCGCATGCTTCAGCATGCGGAACGGATGATGCCAGCCGTCGACTCCGACGATCGTCGTTCCGTGGACTTCGTCCACGGGCACCCGTGGTCGTCGACTCCGGCGATTTCAAGCGCGCGACACGAAAATCAAGGGTGCCCGCATGCTTCAGCATGCGGAACG
>JBIKTI010000395.1:0-3085 GCA_044348205.1 Phycisphaerales bacterium
TCGAGCTGTCAGGCGCGGCGGCGACGGCCGCCGAGGAGGCCTGCTGCACCGAGGAGCGCGAGGGCGCCAGGCGCAGGAACGACAGCGAGGTTGTAGAAGTTGTTGGAGTTCGGCGCAACGTAGGTGCCGTTCACACCGGCCACATTCACGAAGCCGTTGCCGCCGTTGAACTGGATGTCGCTGAGCACGATGCTCGCGTCCACGCCGCCGCCCGTCGGGGCGACAAGAAAGTTGATGCCCGTGAGGTTGTTCGTGCCGTTGTCGACGCGGGCGTTCACGCGCCAGTAGAAGCTGCCGCTGTTCTGCAAAGCACCCGTGGCGAACTGCGCGACGCCGCGCAGGATGAAGTCTCCGCCTGCATCGGCCTGACCGCCGAAGAGCGTGTTCGGAAGCGTCATGGAGAGATCAGCCGAGGCAGCGCCCGTCCAGTCCGTGGTGTCGTAGATGCGGGTCGTCATCGAGCCCGTGGCGTTGTTCCAGATCACTTCCCACGAGCGCTGCGGACGCGGCGCCGCAGGATTCCCCGAGCTCGGTCCCCAGTACTCACTGCCCGGATTCACGGCCGTGGTCGGCGCGCCCGAGCTTCCAAGGCGGTTCCAGAGCCGGAGCTTGTTGCCGGTGCTCTGGTAGTTGAACTCGGAGGTGAACGCGGAGCCGGTGGTGGTGGTCCAGCTCGTGTCAGACGGGTTCGCCGCCTGCGTCATCGTGAGGTAGGTGCTTGCTGAGGCGGAGCCTGCCACCAGCATCGCGGCCACCGAGGCAATCATCGAGAGATTTCGCATGTTGAACATCCTGGGGCTATGCCCCTGATTGGGGCCTGCACGCGGGTGCAGGCGCTTGACAGCCGAGGAACTCGGCAACCGTGCTTCATCCATTTGCGCCACCTCCACGAGATGGGCGACGCTCGGGCCTCGCTGCAATGCGCGAGTTGGGCACCCTCGGAGGCGCAGTCCGTGAAGTCGATGCTTCATGAAGTCTGAATCTTCGGACGAGGAGTGCGCCGCACCCCTCCCCGATTGGGAGTGGCGCTCCGCCCTCAACGCCCTCCAGCCGCGCGCGAGCCGCATCCGTCGATGCGTCGCATGCGATCACGGCCGCATGAATCACATCTCTTCGATCCTTCTCGTTTCCTGCACTTCGCTCGCCGCCGTCGCTTCCGTGTTCGCGCAGACCGAACCGAGCGCCCCCGTTGCACCCACGACCGAGCCCAGCCGTCCTGCGCAGGTTCAGCCTGCGGAAACCGGTGCGGCCGGAGTCGGTCAGGCTTCAGTCGGCCAGGGCGCAGTCCGCACGCCCGACCTCATCAAGCGCGTCGGCGGCAACCGCGACATCGCGATCAAGGTCGTCGACGGCGTCTACCGCTACGAAGGCGCGATGATCGAGTCCCCGCTTCCCGACGGCTATCCCGAGCCGACGCCGTTCGGCGCGATCGACATCAAGAACTACCCATCGGTGCGCCGCGCCGAGCTGACCTCAAAGGACGACTCTGGCGAAGGCATGGTCACGGGCTTCTTCCCGCTCTTCAACCACATCAAGAAGCGCAACATCGCCATGACCGCGCCCGTCGAGATGGACTACCAGGGCCTCTACAGCGACTTCATGAAGGACGAGCCTGCGCAGGAAGGCTCGACCACGATGAGCTTTCTCTATCGCTCCTCGAAACTCGGCCCAGTCGGCGAGGATGGCAAGATCGTGGTGCGCGACGCTGCGCCCGTGACCGTCCTCAGCATCGGCGCGAAGGGCGCGTTCGACGCCGCCATGGAGTTCGACGCGCTCCGCTCGTGGCTCAAGGCGCAGGACGAGTGGGAGGTCGCTGGCGACCCGCGCATGTTCGTCTACAACGGGCCGTTCATCGACCCAGAGTGGCGCTGGTCCGAGGTGCAGGTTCCGATCCGCCGCCGCGGCGAGGCCGCGAAGGATGCGGCCGCGACGGCGGAGGCCACGGCGCCCGCACCGGCCGCGGCTGCTGCGCCGAAGTCATGAGCGTCCCACCGGCGCACGGCACGTGCCATGCAGTGCCTGGCACTGACCGGCACGCGCCGTGCACCCTCGCCATGCACCCGGTGCGGGTGTCGCCCGCACGCCTCGACGGACCTGCTTAGGCGCTCGGGTCGAATCCCATTTCCGAATGTCGCTGCGCAGTTCCGCCTCGCGGGATCGAGATCGTCTTCCACAGCGCAGGACCGACGAGGACACGCGCGATGAGCGTGATCTGTCCCTGGTGGTAGGAGAGATGCGAGACGGCCCTCGTAAGAGCCAATGCGACCGAATGCGGCACGCCACGGATCTTCACGGTGCGGGCGAGGTCTGCATCCGAAAGCGACGCAAGCGTTGCCTCGAGGACGCGCCAGCCGGCGCTCCACGCCGCGATCGCAGCTTCACGCCCACCCTCACCCGGCGGAAAGTCGTCCACGAACTCGCTCTCGCGGTCGCGCCAGGGCTTCTCGCCGTCTTCCTCGAGGAAGTTGGTGAAGCGCGAGCGGAGGTTGCCGCCCACATGCTTCAACATCACCGCAATCGAGTTGATGTCGCCGTCGAGCGAGCGGCGGATCTGATCGGAGTCGACCTGCGCGATCGCCCTCTCGCATTCCCGACGGATCTCGGCGAACTTGGATTCGAAGCCTCCGACAATGCTCCGTTCAGCGCTCATGCCTCGAGCATAGTGGCCAGGTCGCCAGCGCGACCAGCCGCGCGGGTAGGCGAAGCGGTGGAATCATCAGATATCTCGCTTGACCTCTGTACAAATGGCTGCGTTTTCCGAAGCGCGTTCGGATCAGGGAGGGATGGCACAGGCTCCGCGAGTCCCCGTCCGAGCCGAACTTCGGGAGGGTACGCGCACGCTCCAGTACAAGGTCAGCGGTCGGTCGCCGCGGTTCTGCCGTAGAGCCTCGACCGGCCCACCGCCCCATTCCCCATCTCGAGCTTCCCCCACCTCAAGCGGAGCGTGGAGGTCTCGTCGTGCCTAGGTTCTGTCTGACGGATCCCCGGACGTCGAATCGCGCGGCATCCCGGCTGGCGGCGTCGGCTTCAACTCGCTGTATCGCTGCGGATACAGCTTCGTTTCGCCTCCTTGCCATCCGGGCGC
>JBIKTI010000520.1:0-3076 GCA_044348205.1 Phycisphaerales bacterium
ATATCCCTCGGTAAGCCATGCCTCCATCTGGTACTCGCAGGTACTCTCAAGCTCGAGGACACCCTGGCACACCCTCACATGGAGTCGCTCAATCAACGTATCGTCTCTAGGCAGTACCTGACTCCCTTGAGCCATCCTGAAACACTTCAGTACATTCGTAAAAAGATCGAGCTCGCAGGTGCTGATCCCTCGATCGTTTTCGAACCATCAGCACTTGATGCTGTTTTCCGCGCAAGCGATGGAATCCCTAGGCTTATCGACCAATTGGCCGACCAAGCCATTCTTCAGTCAGCAACGGAATGCCAGAAACCCATTCCAGCAAGCCGAATCGGTACGGTTTGGACACAACTGCACCAACTTCCAAACCCTTGGTCTGAGCCGGAACTCCTGCGCCAACAACCACCTGCCCCTGAGTACACACTCAGCCCATCGATCCTTACAGACATCGACGATCATGCCCAGCCCGATGCGGTTATCGAGTTCGGATCCTTAGACTCACCGGATGAAGAATCCCCAACCGTCAATCTCTTCCAAGCTTTCCTCGAGGATCCTCTCGAAGAACGAAATGCGAAAGCCAAACATACTTCATCGAATCCTAACGTCTCAACTACCACACTCGACGAGTCGTTCCGACAGCTCATCAAAGATCTGAACCTCGCTGCAATTCAACTCCATCCCGATATGCACGCCTTCGTAAGAGCCGAGCAAGCCACTAAGCGAGTTCCAAAGCCAGTAGTCCAAGGAAACGCGAGCGTTCGTGCTACCGGTGGTCATTTGGTCGGTGTCTCAGTCGATGGCGATGATCGAGATATGATCGTCTTGATCGAAGAGCACGACTGGGTAAGCCCCTTTGCGATCCGCTAATGGACCTTAAGAGGTATCCTTGAAATGATTCTAGATCCTAATATCCCAACCGATTCTTTTTTCGAAGCCCTTCCGAAACGCTCTTGCGTCTGTGTTGGATTTTGCTCGGATCCGTCAACTCATTGGGATCCGATCTCCGATGCGAAACGCGATTTTCTTTTCCGAATCGCTAAGCAGTGGAGCCTGCGAACCGAGCGAAGTTGCTGCGTGATCACAGGCCAACGCAATTTCCAGAGCTCAAGTCACTTGGCCGATTGCGAATCGATAGCAGTCCGCTGGGATTGGCTCGAGTATAGCAATAAGCCTCTAGAAAGCTCGTCAAAGGTTTTGGCTCGCGAGGTTGCAACCCTAGGCCGATTACGTTCCGAAAACGGCTTGATCCTCATGGAGCTTGGACCCATCGGACTGCCAACGGCCCAGGCCGCTTCGAAGCTATGCGATGCACTCGCACTACTGATCGATAGCCATCCGAGCGATACAACCGTAAGTCCACCCAGCCCTAGAAATTTGCTTGGGACACTCAAATCCTATCAACGAACTGACTGCCGCTGGCTCGGATACTGGCAAGTCCAAGCCCAGTGCCTTGAAGTCTAAGGCTCAAACGGAAGGATTTTAAAAGGAATCCCTTTGATCGCGGCTCCCGGATTGTAGAAGACTTGCCCTTGGTATCCGATCGCATCGACGGGCCGATGGGTGTGCCCAAAAAAGACTTGCTCGGCTCCTGTCTCTGGGGTTTGTCCAGTCCACTTGAGGTAGCTCGAAACCCGATCGAGTACTTTCTGATTGGAATTAACGACATGCGCTACGATTCGGTGGATACGCGCCTTGACCACTGCGTCGTAAAGAATGTGTTTCATGGGATCGGGTCGCCGACGATCCTCGTGAGCTACCCGCCTTGCATCGAGCAGCTCATGAAAGTCGGCTTCGAAAGGTATCTTCGCATCGATGATATCCCCGTGGAGTAAAACCGTGCGGTTGAGTCGAAGATAATGCTTGTGCCATTGCAATTGGGGATTGGCTAAGGCCAATTGATGCAGTTGCTCGGTGAAGGCTGGTAGAGCATCGTGGTTTCCAAGAATGTAGTGGAAATGACACTCGGGATTAACCGCAAGCAGGCCTTGGAGCCAACGGACACTCTGCTCGACGGTCTTCTCGTGCGACTCTAGAGCACTCCAGCGGAAATCGAAAATATCACCCCCCAAAACGAACGTGTCCGACCGTGCAACGGCCGATTCGATCGCTCGCTGGACTTGTGGCCCCGAACTTCGCCTCGAAAACAGATGGAGATCTGAAACAAAGTGAGCTTTAGGAAATTTCATCGATCAACCTAAAAAGACCAGCTACCAACGCCGCAAGATCCGTCATTCTAGAGCCAAGTGGGTCCTTGGCCAGTTGGCCAATCCATCGATGCTCTGGGAATTCCTTATTTCAATTCCATCCAACTCCCGGTCCTCAAGGATCAGTGATAGAACATCCAGGCAATCGCCACTTGCATTCCGGCCTGTAAGGCACCCTGCAGAGGAGTATAATCCAGTTTTCCTGCCGCGTGCTGAGACTCTCTACGCAGGCTAACGTCCTTTCCGAAATACGCTCAAGCGTCTGATGGCTCCCGAAAAATTTATGCGAATCGTATTCCTCGTACTTTATTGCTTAATCCTCGGGCATTCTAAGGGGCTTGCTCAAGCCACTTCGTCCGAGGGCCTAACCTTAGCAGGCATCAACGTTACTCCCCATCAGGTCTCCTCAGAGATGCAATGGAGACGACCGGCTGAGCCAACACTCTCTGCGCGCACAGAAATCTTCTTAAGCAATCCTTCGCAAGAAACGAAACGCGTCACCGGACCGTTGCTTTTTGACAACGTCACCCCAAGCGAACTGGTTACCGCCAACGCTTGGGCATGGCGAGACCCTTCTTGGGAAAATGGTTTCGAACTCCCAGTCGGTGCCCTTCGAGTCCTACGCTTCAACGGAAAAACAAGCGAGTGGGGGACCGAATCGAACCATACGCTTACTTTTCAATTGGGATCAGCCAGTCGAAGCGAAATCCCTTTCCATATCGACTCGCCCAAGGTTTGGATCGAATCGATCGGATTCCTCAATACCCCCGAATCGTTCCGGCCCACCAAGCTGGTCGTTACCCTGCGCAATCAACTCGATGAAAACCTGAAACTCAAGTCATGCAAGATATGGCTTCCCAAAGACAACGACTCGT
>JBIKTI010000396.1:0-3073 GCA_044348205.1 Phycisphaerales bacterium
CGCCTTCGCAAGCGCCGCGTCGGGCGTCGCGCTCGGGTCGCCCGCGAGCGCCTGCTCGACGGCGAGGATGCAATCGCGGGCTGCGGGGTGAAGCAAACGCGCGCGGAGGGACTCGAACCCCCAACCGTCGGTTCCGAAGACCGATGCTCTATCCAATTGAGCTACGCGCGCACGGCGTTCTGCCGCGGGCAGCGTAGCGCGAACGGGCCCGTGCGGGAAGTGCTACGCTCCCCGCCCGCGAGGAAACGAGGAAACACCATGGGAATCATGCAAGGAAAGCGTGGACTCGTCACCGGAGTCCTTCACGAGACGAGCATCGCGACCGCGATCACCCAGAGCCTCCTGCGCGAGGGCGCGGAGTGCATCTACTCCCACATGCCCGGCGAGAAGATGGAGCGCCGCACGCGCAAGATCGTCGAGGGCTTCGGCGTGGTGAACCCGTGGCTCCAGCCCATGGATGTCGGCCAGGACGCAGACATCGCGGCGTGCTTCGAGCGCGTGGGCAAGGACTTCGGCGAGATCGACTTCATCGTCCACTCGATCGCGTTCGCGGACAAGGACTGGCTCAAGCTCGGCAAGTTCGCGGCCACCCCACGCGCGGTCTTCACGAACGCGATGGACATCTCTGCCTTCAGCTACATGGCGATGGCGAACGCGGCGCTTCCCGTCCTCAAGGAGGGCGGCGCGATGATCGGCCTCAGCTACTACGGCGCAGAGAAGGCCGTGCCCGGCTACAACGTGATGGGCGTCGCCAAGGCCGCGCTCGAGGCGGCAAACCGCTATCTCGCCATGGAGCTCGGGCGCGTGAAGGGCGTGCGCGCGAATCTGGTGTCGGCGGGACCGATCAAGACGCTCTCTGCGTCGGCGGTCGGCGGGTTCGACTCGATCCTCGACCGGATCCCGCAGGTCGCGCCGCTGCCGCGCAACATCGTGGCGGCGGAGGTCGCCGATGCGGCCGCCTTCCTGCTGTCGGACCTCTCCCGCGGAACGACGGGACAGGTGCTGTATGTCGACAGCGGCTACTCGATCATGGGGCTGTGACGGTCGCAGCGGGCGTTTCGGCGCAGCGTTGCGAGGCGATGGGAGCCGCGAGGCTCAGCGGTCGCTCACGCGGAGATCTCGTCCGTCATCGGTCTTGCCAGCTCCCTGCTCGTCGCGCGAGGCGACGAGCTCTGGGTCGAAGGCCCACGGGCGCGGGTTCTGGCGGTCGGATGCGGGAACAAGCGATTCGCGCACGATCTCGCGCAGCACATCGAGGCCTTCGCCCGAATGCGCGCTGAGCTCGATGTCGGCCTTCGCGCGCAGCGGGTCGCCTGCCGCTGCGGCGTCGTCGGTCTTGCCGTAGACGAGGAGGTCGGGCTTGCGCGGAAGCTCGAGCCACGGCAGGCCGGGCGCCGCGAGCGAGACGACGAAGTCTGCGTCGCTCACGAGCCACTGCGACAGCTCGATCGCGGTCTTCTCGTCGATGTCGTCGGTCTCGCGGAGGCCGGGCAGGTCGAACCACTCGACGACAAGCCCCGCGAGGTCGATGCGGGCGCTCACGGCGTCGCGCGTGGTGCCCGCGACGGGCGAGACCAACGCGTAGTCCTCGCCAAGCAGCGCGTTCGAAAGCGTGCTCTTGCCGGCGTTCGGAAGCCCGACGAGCGCGATGCGGGGAGGATCGACCAGCCGCATCAGTCGCCTCCAGCGTGCACGGTCCTCGTCTGTGAATGTCGCGTCGCCGTGCTTGGACCACGCAGTGCTCTGCGCGAGGAGGAGGCGCACCGCGAGCGGGCTCGCTGCGCGCGCCATGGTGGCGAGCGCGAGCGCCTCGACGCGGTCCGAAGCCTCCGGGAAGAGTTCGAGCGGGTCGAGCGCCGCGCGCGCGGAGAGCGGGTCGTCGATCCAGTTCGCGCCGTGTACCGCGAGCCACTCCGCAAGGCGTTCCACGATGCGCATGCCGCCGTGCGGCATGATCTGGCAGCGCTCAGGGGCAAGCCGCGCCACCAGGCCGTCGTCGAGCTTGCCGAAGCGTCGCAGGCTGAGCCCGCCGATCGCCACATCGCGCCCGCAGAGCGCCTGGAGGCAGGCCGAGACATCGCCGATCAGCTCGATCATGGCGACAGCGCCAGCGCCGTGCGGAGTCGCGCGGTAGCAGGCAACCTCGAGCGGGCCCGTGATGGGACCGGTCGGGGGCTGATCGGATGGCTCAGGGGAGCCGGGCATTGGTCGGTAGATCGGTCTGTTGCCGGACAGGGGCGAGGCAAACCGAAAATCGAGCGCGAATCAGGGGGTTTCAGGGGTTTCGCCGAGAGGCGTCCGAGAATCCGAGCCGCAGCGGCGTCAGAACTCACTCGTCGTCGCTCTCGAATCCACCCGCGAGCCCCGACTCGAGGCCGCTGCGCCTTCCCCGCGTTCCTGGCCGCGGGCGTGCGGCGGCGGAGCCTGCGTCGCTGCCTCCTGCGCTGCCGTCTTCGGTGTCGAACCCACCGGAAAGCGCTCCGAATCTGGCCCCGCGCCCGTCCTCGGTCTCGCTCTCCTCTGGCTCGAGCGCGCACCGCGCCGCGATCGCCATTCCGCGGAGGACGAGGTCCGGCACGACCTGGTTCACGAGTTCGTCGTCCGCGAACAGGGTCGCTGCATCGCCGCCCGTTGCGATCACGATCGGGAAGCCGCCGTACTGCTCCGCGTACTTCTCGATGAGCCGCCATGCGAGCCCGCGCGCGCCGTGGTAGACGCCGCGCACCATCGCCTCGCGCGTGTCCGCGCCCCACGCGGTGCCCTCGGGCACGGAGAAGTCGATCGCGGGAAGCGCAGCCGTGTGCTCGTGGAGCGCCTTCAGCTGCATGCGAATGCCGGGCGCGATCGCGCCGCCGTGGAAGACGCCTTCGCCGTCAATGAAGTCGACCGTGATGCAGGTGCCTGCATCGATCACGATGCACGCCTGTCGCAGTCGGTCGTAGGCGGCCGCCGCGTTGAGAAGCCGGTCGACGCCCGGCTTCGCGCCCGCCGCGAGGCAGGTCCCGATCGGAACGGGCATGTCCTGCGGCACGCGGTAGACCTCGCAGGCGAGCTGGTCGCGCAGCGTGGCGAC
>JBIKTI010000397.1:0-3069 GCA_044348205.1 Phycisphaerales bacterium
GTGGAAGTCCCTCGCCGTCGCATACTTCGCCTTCGAGATCGCCTCGTTGATGAAGTAGGACAGGAGCGAGGTGACGATCATGAGCGCGCGCATGGCGAACAGCCACACGATGAGCTTCGCGCCGAACTCGCCCTCGACGCCCGCGACACCGAGCGTGAGCGCGATGAAGACGATGAGCGCGACGCCCGTGACGCCGTAGGTCTCGAAGCCGTCGGCGGTCGGGCCGACCGAGTCGCCCGCGTTGTCTCCCGTGCAGTCGGCGATGACGCCCGGGTTCTTCGGGTCGTCCTCAGGAAGCTTGAAGACGATCTTCATGAGGTCGGCGCCGATGTCGGCGATCTTCGTGAAGATGCCGCCGCAGATGCGCAGCGCCGAAGCGCCGAGCGACTCGCCGATGGCGAAGCCGATGAACGACGGCCCCACGAGATCCGCTGGCAGGAAGCACAGGATGCAGATCATGAAGAAGAGCTCGACCGACACGAGCAGCATGCCGATCGACATGCCCGACTTGAGCGGGATGCCGATCACAGGCAGCGGATAGCCCTTCAGCGACGCGAAGGCCGTGCGCGAGTTCGCCTGCGTGTTGATTCGGATGCCGAACCACGCCACGCCGTAGCTTCCGAGGATGCCGAGGATCGAGGCGAGAAGCACCACGACCACCGCGACCCACTTGTTGATGGGCTCCTGTCCATCGGGGACGTTCTGGCCGATCGGGCTCAGGACGCCGAAGTAACCGATGATCGCGACCGCGATGAGCAGCCACAGCACCGAGAGATACTTGCCCTGCTGGATGATGTAGCTCTTGCAGGTCTCCCAGATGATGTTGGAGACCGCGAGCATCGACTTGTGCGCGGGAAGAGCGACGGTCTGCTTGTACTGGAGCAGGCCGAAGAGCATGCCCACCACGGTGATACCGAGGCCGATCATCATGATCGTCCAGCCGCTGAGGCCACCGAAATCGGCGCCCTTCACGTCTGGCAACTTGATGTCCGCCTCGCCTGCGAACGCGGCGGAGGCGAGGAAGGCAGGAGCGATCGCGACAAGGGCGCGCATCGGTCGAGCGAAGGCAGTCTGCATATGGGCTGTCTTCCAAGTGCGTGGAGCCTGTGCTCCACTGGGACTCTGAACAATGAACTGGTAATCGGTCGGCGACATCGCCGCGAGGCGAGTCCTGACACGAATCTGGACACGAATCTGGACACGAACCACCGCACCGCAGGCTCTTCCTTCCACGGCGCGCCCCGCTGACCCGTCTCGGCGCAGGGGGCGCACAGGATACCGAAGTTGCCCTGCGCCGTCTTACGGAGAAAAGCAGCCTTGCCGCGCGCCCGCCCCCGCCGCGGTATAGTCTCCGTCCCGCTGCGGGCGTAGCTCAGCGGTAGAGCGTCAGCCTTCCAAGCTGAATGTCGAGGGTTCGATCCCCTTCGCCCGCTTCGACATCGTGGAGCGCTCGCCGCTTGCGGCGGCTCGCTCTGGCGATTTCGATCGCCGTCTAGACCCCTCGCCGCTTGCGGCGGCTCGCTCTGGCGATTTCGATCGCGGCTTCGACCCCTCGCCGCTTGCGGCGGCTCGCTCTGGAGCCGTCGGACGCGCGTCGTTTCGGCGCACAGCGTCGGTGGACTAGACCAACCGAGCCGTCACATGGAACACATGCCACCACTTGTCGCGGCCCCTGCCGACGCGGCCTTGGCGGTTGACCTCCTCGATGTCGAGAATCTCGAATGGCTGAAACAGCCGCTCGAGATCAGCGCGACCGTGACACGACATCGTGCCGACCGCCGCCGATCGAATGAACTCGTCGTCGCGACCGAAGAACTGCCCGCAGAAGATCGCGCTGGGACGCATCGCCCGCACGAGGCTCTCGAAGCACGCGTCGAATCGCTGAGGCAGGACGAACGGGAGCACAAACCCGGCATGCACGAGATCGAAGGATGCTGGATCAAGCCGCTGCGAGATCTGCTCGAGCGTCGCATGCTCGAGCGCGACGCGCTCGATGAGCGCAGCCCCATCGGGCTCCCGCGCAAACAGGGCACGGGTGCGCTCAAGCATCTCGGTATACGGATCGAACGCCAACACCTCGTAGCCAGCCCGCGCCAGAAGCAGCGCCTCGCGCCCGGGACCGCAGCCGATGTCGAGGGCGCGCAGCCCGCCTGCGTCGTTCGGCCGCACTGCATGCGACAAGGCGCGCACGAGGTGTTCCCGCGGAGGAGCCCCCTCGTTGCCAGCGAGGTACATGGCACACCGCTCCGGGGGGAACCCCGGAGGATGCTCGAGATCGCCCCGTCGGGGTTCCACGCTCACTTCGCGGCGGCCACCGCTGCCTTGATCGCGTCGAAGTCGACTTGCGTCTTCGGGATCTCCGCCTCCCACGCATAGGCGATCTTGCCGTCCGTGCCGACGACATAGGCCGCGCGCTTGGTGACGCCCTTCAGACCCATGAGGTCCGCGTGAAGCGCGTCGTAGCTTGCTGCGACGGCCTTGTTGAAGTCCGAGAGGATCGGGAAGGGAATGCTCAGTTCAGAGCGAAACTTGTCGGTCACGAACGGGCTGTCGATCGACACGCCGAACACCTTGCACCCGAGGCCGCTCCACGCAGACCAGTTGTCGCGGAAGTGGCACATCTCCTCGGTGCAGACGGAACTGAAGGCAAGCGGGAAGAAGAGGATCACGACCTTCTCGCGACCGAACAGGGCGCCGACATCGACCTCCTCACCTGGCTTTGCGGGCAACTTGAAGGCAGGGGCGGCGGTTCCAATGGCAAGCGACATGTCGATACTCCAGGATCGGGTTTGATGGCTGTACGAAGGGGCGCGGATGATAAGACCGACCGCGCAGATGCGTCAGGCAGAGCGCCGCGAACCCATAGTCCGAATGCCCACATGGACTTACGCCCGCTCCCGGTCGTGCTCGCGCGGGGACCATGGCTCGTTCGAGCCATCCACTGCGCGCCGCCGCCCGTCCCCCGACGGGGCGACGAATGGCCGATTCTTGCGATCAATCAAGATTCGACTTGGTACTCGTCAGACTGGAGTTATCTTCAGGAGGCCTGTGCGGTCTCGTCGTCGTGCG
>JBIKTI010000522.1:0-3064 GCA_044348205.1 Phycisphaerales bacterium
CTGGGACGATTGGGTGACAAACCGCAACACCAGCATCAATGATCTGGTGCTCTACCAGTTCCGCGATCTCAACAGCGATGGCATTTCCGATCAGCTGGTGATCGAATGGAACAACGTTTACAACAATAATGTAGCCGCCAGCGACGGAGCCACCTTCCAGGTGATCCTCTCGCTGAACACGGGCGCCAGCAATGGCGACATCATATTCAACTACGTGGATCTGACCGTCGATGGCGACAGCGGCGACGGCAACTTCAACAACGGCGGCGGCGCCACCATCGGCATCCGCTCCGGCCAGACGGGCACGAGCAACACACCGCTGCTGGTGAGTGTGGATGGGCAGCAGTACAACGCCTATGGCCAGTTGGTGCCCAGCACCTTGCCGGTGACGAGCGGCTCAGCGATCCGTATCTCCTCGGTGGCCAATCCCTCCAGCCCCGCCCCGATGCTGGTGAAGGACATCAACACCCGAAGGATCGGCTCCAACCCTTCGCAGCTACGGGTGTTCAATGGCGCCCTTTATGTGGCGGGTGATAACGGTTTCAGTGGCAGGGGTGAATTGCTGCGCATCGATGCTTCCGGTGCCAGCAGCCTGGTTCGGGATGTGCGCGTGGGTCCTGAACACGCAGGGATCCAGGGTCTCACCGCGGTGGGCAGCAACCTGTTCTTCTTCGCCTACGAAGACACCAATGGCTATGGCCTCTGGAAGAGCGACGGCACCACTGAAGGCACCACCCTGGTGCGGGGCGGGCTGAGTTCCTACGCGAGAGACTATAACTACGCCACCACGGTGGCGGCCAGCGGCGGCAAATTCTTCTTCCGCAACTATGACGACACCAACGGGCTCGAACTCTGGGTGAGCGATGGCACCGCTGCCGGCACCCTGCGCATCAGCAACATCGAAGCGGGGGGCGGTGGGAGCGATCCTGACAACCTTACGGACGTCAACGGCACCCTTTACTTCACAGCCACCACCAGCACAGGCGGCCGCGAGCTTTACAAGAGCGGTGGCACGGCGGCCACCACCGTGCTGGTGCGAGCCATCGCCAGCGGCGTTCCCAGTTCCGACCCTCGGGAACTGCTCAACCTGAACGGCACCCTCTACTTCACCGCCAACGACGGGGCCAGCGGCCGTGAGCTGTGGAAGAGCGGCGGCACCAGCGCCACCACCGTGATGGTGCGCAATCTCAACACCAATGCCGGAACGGGCAGCGATCCGCTCAATCTCACGATCCTGGGCAGCACGCTCTATTTCTTTGCCAATAGCGGCAGTGGCTATCGACTCTGGAAGAGCGATGGCACCAGTGCCGGCACGGTGACCGTGAGCGCCAGCATCTTTAATGCCGATTATTGGTCCAATAACAACTTCAATCTCACCAACATCAACGGCACCCTCTACTTCTCCAACCAGGGATCCATCACCAGCGAACTCTGGAAGAGCGATGGCAGCACAGTCACCAAAGTAGCGGATCTACCCAGCTACTATAGTTTCATTTCAGGATTCACCAATGTTGGCGGTATTCTTTACTTCAACCTGAGTGACAATGACAGCAGCAGCGGCCGCGAGCTCTGGAAGAGCGATGGCACGACCGCCGGCACCACGCTGGTGCGCGATGTAGTGCCCGGTACAGACAGTTCCAACCCGCGCGAGCTCACAGCTTTCAACAACAAGCTCTACTTTGTTGCCGCAAGCGATCAATTTTACAATACCGATGAACTCTGGAGCAGTGATGGCACGGCAGCAGGAACGGTGTCCCTGGAGCTCGAACCGCTCACGGTGGGTGCCGACATCAACAATGCTGTGTTGTTCAATGGCAAGCTTTACTTCGCCGCCAATGATGGCATGGCGGGCGAAGAGCTGTGGACCAGCGATGGCTCCGCAGACGGCACCCAGTTGGTGAAGGATATTCACCCAGGCTTCGGTGACAGCGGTGTTCAGGCACTCACAGCCATGGGGAGCAACCTCTGCTTCTTCGCCTATGAAAATATCAACGGCTATGGCCTCTGGAAAAGCGATGGAACTGGCGGCGGCACCAGCCTGGTCACAGCACTAGATGGATGGTCTTATAGCAACAGCCCGATCATTGCGGCCGGCAATCGCATCTATTTTGCCGCCAACTCTGTAGCTGGGGTGGAGCTTTGGAGCAGCGATGGCACTGCCGCCGGCACAGCCCTACTGAGAAACATCAATCCAGGTGCCGCCAATTCCGACCCAGGGCTCTGGAAAAACGCCGTCATCGGTAACACCTTCTTCTTCACGGCCTACGACCCCGTGAATGGCCGTGAACTCTGGAAAACAGACGGCACCACCGCCGGCACCAGCCTGGTGCGCAACATCAACCCGGGCGTTGGCGATTCCAATCCGGACGGCCTGATTGTGTTTAATGGCGCTCTATACTTTGCCGCTTATGATCCAACTTATGGCCGCGAACTCTGGAAGACCGACGGCAGCACCACGAATCGGGTAAAGAATATCAACACGGGTGGAAGTGAATCTACTCCTCAAAGCTTTGCCATCTTTCAAGGAAGCCTTTATTTCACTGCTTACGATGGCTCTTACTGGCAACTCTGGAAAACAGATGGCAGCACCGCCGGAACGGTAAAGATCACAAGTTTCGATCCCTATCGAGGACCTCTGACCCAGCTCACGGCCGTGAACAGCACTCTGTTCTTCACCGCCAACGGCCATGAACTCTGGAAAACAGACGGCACCACGGCCGGCACCAGCCAGATGGCCGAGGCTCCCTGGGCCAGCCTGGGCAGCGCTGCCGCGCTTTCGGATCTCACCAATGTGAATGGTGTTCTCTATTTCAGTGCCACCGACGCCAGCAACGGCCGCGAACTCTGGCGTAGCGATGGCACCGCGGAAGGCACCTTTCGGGTCACCGACCTCAATCCTCAGGCCCCGCTGGGCTATGGCCTGGGCAACGCCAACCCCAGCAACCTGATCTACGACGCCAGTCACAACAAACTGTTCTTCACGGCCAGCGACTGGCAAAGCGGAGGCGAGAACTACGGGAACAACGAGCTGTTCTGCCTTGAGGTCAGCCCCGTTTCCTCCATC
>JBIKTI010000398.1:0-3053 GCA_044348205.1 Phycisphaerales bacterium
TCGTGTACTGGTTGTAGATGTGGCGCGCGGCCTTCGGAGCGGCCTTCGGGTAGCGGAGCGCGAGCCCACCCGCCGAGAGCGGCGAGCCAGAGTCCTTCGCCCCCGCCGCCGCGAACGACGCGTCGTAGAACGCTGCGTTCTTCTGGCGCCCAGCGCTCCACGCGTCGAGGTGGCGCATCTTCACGAGGAGGACGGCAGCCTGCAGCGCGTCGAGGCGCGAGTTCATGCCGACCTCGGCGTGGTAGTACTTCGGCTCCATGCCGTGGTTGCGGAGGCGCATCATGCGCTGGGCGAGCGCCTCGTCGTTCGTGGTGATGATGCCGCCGTCGCCGAAGCCGCCGAGGTTCTTCGACGGGAAGTAGCTGAAGGTGCCGATCACGCCGCGCGAGCCGACGCGCTTGCCGTGGATGTCCTCTGTGCCGATCGCCTGCGCTGCGTCCTCGACCACGGGGACGCCGTGCTCCTTGCCGATCTCGAGCATCGCGTCGAGGTCGCACGCCTGCCCGAAGAGATGGACGGGGACGATCGCCTTGATGTTCTTGTGGCAGCGGAAGGCCATCCGCGTCGACTCGGGGCAGATGTTGTAGGTCGCCGGGTCGCAGTCGACGAACACGGGCTGCGCGCCAAGACGGTGCACGCTGCCGGCGGTCGCGAAGAAGGTGTAGCTTGGGCAGAGGACGGCGTCGCCCGCCTTGATGCCAAGCGCCTGGAGCGCGAGCAGGATTGCGTCGGAGCCGTTGGCGCAGCCGATCGCGTACTTCGCCTGGCAATAGCCGGCGGTCATGCACTCGAGCTCGCCGATCTTCGGCCCGCCGATGAAGTACTGGCTCTCGATCACTTCCTTGACGACGGGCTCGATTTCCGAGCGGATGGTCGCATACTGCGCCTTGAGGTCAAGAAGCGGGACAGTCACGGCGGCAGCGGGCGCGGTCGTCAAGATGGACTCCTGTTCCTCCGGACTACCGGAGACCCGCCATTGTGCATGAATCGGGGGTGCTGGGAAAGGCTCCGAGGGCCGAAATCAGCGTTCCCCATCGCGCAGCGGCCCATGCCCGATGCCCGTCGAGCCGAAGCCGCCCGCGCCCCGCGTCGTCTCCATAAGCCCATCCACCTCCTTGACTTGCGCGCGTTCGACCCTGGCGATGACCATCTGCGCGATCCGCGTTCCCGCCTCGACCACGAACGGAGCCTTCCCGAGGTTGATGAGCGGCACCTTGACCTCGCCTCTGTAATCGGCGTCGATCGTCCCTGGGGCGTTTGGCATCGAGATCCCGTGCTTGGTGGCGAGCCCCGAGCGCGGCCGAACCTGCGCCTCGAAGCCGGGCGGCAGCGCCATGGCGAATCCGCACGGGATCAGCGCGATCGCGCCTGGCTCGAGCGTGATGGGCGCGTCGAGGTCGGCTGAGAGATCGAGCCCAGCCGCGAGCTCCGTCTGGTACGCGGGAAGGACAGCGCTCGGTCTGAGGCGGCGCAATTCGAGTGTGACGCTCGGTGGTTGGGCGGGCATGGCGGAAACGGTAGCGCAGCGCATGAAGTCGCGGGGCGCCGACCCGAAGGTCGACGCCCCGCGCATGGATGGAGCGTGATGTCTGGCGGGCCGCTCAGCGGCGCGCGCGGCGGCCGACGAGCCCCGCGAGGCCGAGGAGCGCGATGGCCCCGGGTGCCGGGATCTGGCTGAACTCCTGGCGGATGAACGACGCCGACGCGAAGTGGTTCGCCTCCGCCGCAAAGAACTTGAAGTCCTTGTTCACCTCGAGCGCGCGGAACCCGTCGGGATTCTGCTCGCAGAAGTCGCGGTAGTCGGTGAGCCTCGTGTCCTGCGGCGGGCCGAAGAAGTCGTAGATCGACAGCTGGCCGAGGAAGGTGTTGGTGTCGAGATCGAAGACGCTCTCGTCGACGCGGGCATACGACCCGGTTCCCGATGCGTCGCCGTTGAAGGTGGCCCTCATGTCGCAGATGCGCAGGCCACCTGCGTAGGCTTCGGGGTTGACTTCCACGGTGTACTGCAGGTTCGCCTCGGAGATGGTGAGGTCTCCAGGGGTGGTGTCGCCCCAGCCGCCCGCAAGGTCGAAGCCGACATTGCGGAAGCCATTGCCGTTGCCGTTCAGCGAGAGAAACCCGACGAGCGTGATGTCCTCAAGGGCGAAGTGAGCCGACGAAAACGACTCGAAGACGAACTTCTTGTCGTCGATGAACACCGTGCGGTCGCTTCCCGCCGCGAAGAGCTTGCTGAGCGAGAGACTCTCGCCGTTCCCGAGCGTCCAGCTCGCGTGTGCCGACTGCGCTGCGAGGATGGTGGCGCCCGCCGCCACGAGGAACGCTGACTGCTTGTTGATTCGCATCTGGATCTTCTCCTTGGACGCCGAACACGACGTTCGCGAACACCCGCCACAAGCGGGATGCCGCGCCCGACCGTCGGCGTCGAACAAGAGCCATAGAAGCGATGCGATCCCCTCGTATCAAGCCCTCGATGAAGATCGCGGCCCGAACAAGAACACTTCCCCTCTCGTGGCAAGGAGCCTTCCGCGAGGAGGTTTCCCATGCCGTGTTCAGCGAAGCGCGGCCACCGCCGCAAGGACCTCGTCGGCATGGCCCTCGACCTTCACGCGGTCGAAGCGCGCAGCGACCGCGCCGTCCTTCGCGATCACATAGGTCGTCCGCACGATGCCCATGTACTTCTTTCCGTACATGCTCTTCTCCTGCCACACGCCGAACGCGGCGGCCACGGATGGAACGCCGCCCTGTCCAGGCAGGTCCGCGAGGAGCGTCAGGCCGAGCTTGTACTTCGCATCGAAGGCCTTGTGGCTGTCGACCGAGTCTGGGCTCACGCCGAGGACTTCACAGCCGAGCTTCGCGAACTTCGGTCGGTTGTCACGGAACGCGCACGCCTCGACGGTGCAGCCTGGCGTGTCGTCGGCCGGGTAGAAGTACAGGACGAAGGGCTTTCCCTTGAGGCTCGCGAGGGTAACGGTCTTGCCAGCGGCGTTGACAGCGCTGAACGCCGGCGCGGGTGAGCCGACTTCGATGAGGCCGACGGCCTTCGCTGCGGGCTT
>JBIKTI010000061.1:0-9192 GCA_044348205.1 Phycisphaerales bacterium
CGGCGGTCTGCGTGGCGTCGAGCTTGGCGCGCGACTCCTGCTTCAGCTCACCCTGCACGAAGCGCTTTTCCGCGGCCTCGATCGCGTTCTTCAGGGAAGCCGACTCGGGCGGAACGCCCGTGCGGCAATCCGCGAGGAGCCGGTCGTAGGAGGCACGCAGCGCGTCGCCGAAACGGAAGCGCACGCTCTCGGCGTCGGAGCGGTTCGACCTGTTGTAGTTCGGGAAGACCGACGCGGGCACGATGGGTGCGTGCTTGAGCTCCGCTCCCGAGCCCAAGTTGAACGAGCGTGCGGATGCATAGACCGCGCTCGCATCATCACCGACCTTCGCGAGGATCTGCTCGTACTCGCGCACGATGTCTTCGTTGGGAAGGCCCGGCAGCGGGAACGGTTCACCGCCCGGGATAGGCAGGCTCACGCTCTTCTTTGCCATCGAGGAGAGATCGGAGTGGACGGAGGCCTTCTTCTGCGCGTCCTCGCGGACGCCGTCCGCGAACTTACCCGAGAAGAAGAATGCTCCCGCGGGCACCGCGAGCACGATCGCGCAGAAAACGACCACGATCGTGTTCGCCTTGGCCCACAGAAGCGCGGACTGGACCTGGGGTGGAAGCTGCTTTGCCATCACTGAACCTCCGTCGGTGCCGCGCTCGCAGCGACGGCGCCCTTCAGCTTGACTTCAAAGGTGACCTTGCCGCGATGGACGGTGCTTCCCGCGGGATAGACCGACGGACGCGCTGGAATTGGCGCGATCTTGTCAAGATCGACCGCAGACTTCGACGCGTCATCCGTGCGCGGGCGGTTGAATCCGCCTGCGCCCGCGCCCTGATCCTGCGAGGCATCAGGCGGGGTGAAGGAACTTCCTCCATCGCCCGCTCCGCTGAGCAGGCCGCCGGGGCGCTGGACCTTGGAGCCCTCGCTTGACTGGCGCCGGCCCATCACTCCGCCGAAGTTGCTGGTCGCGCCATCCTCCGTCTTGGCCGTGAAGGATCCCATCGGGGAACCTGCCTCGGCCTCGGTCGGGCCGGTCGAGGAACCACCCTGCCCTGCGCCGCCTGAGCCGCTTCCCGCCGAGGCGAGCGCGCCCGCCTCTGTGACGGTGAAGTCCGTGATCAGGTTGTTGTTCGAGCGGACATTCTGGATGACATACGGGGCGTCCGCGCGAACGGCGTTCTCCTCGAGCCAGCGGCAGATGGTGTCGCCGAGCTGCTCCTCGCGGTCGGGGCCAGCGAACTCGATGTCCATGGTGACCTCGATGATGCGTTCGCCCGCAGCGTTGAGCTTGTAGACGCCCGAGAGATCGCGAAGCGAGGCCTGGAGGCGACGCTCACCGCCGGCAGGTGCCTTGGCGAGCGCCGCGAAGTCGTCGGTGAGCGCCGAGGGCGTGTTGCCAGCCGCGGTCGCCGAGATCGCATCGCTGACCAGGAACGGCCAGACCTCGCGGTCCTCGACCAGCGCCAGCATGTTTGTCGAGAGATTCCCGACATCTGCGGCCATGCTGCTGAGCTGCGACTCGAAGTTTCGGGCCGAGTTCAGCACGGCCTGGGCGCTCGTGACCGCCGCCGCGTCGCCGAGCGCGCCCTTGTCGAGGATGCCGCGGGCGAACATGAGCCCGCCCGCCGCGCAGGCGATGGCCGCCGCGGCCGCGAACCAGCGCGTCTTGCTCCGCCAGACCTGCTGGCGCATGCTCGCGAGCGGAAGGAGGTTGACCCGCACGGCCGAGCGGTCGAGGCCCTGCAGCGCGAGGCCGTACGCGACGCCGAAGGTCACGACATGCTGGGAGAAGTCGGCCGCCGCTGGGCCCTCGACCGCGATGCGCTCGAACCTGTCGAGGCGCTCGACCTCGAGGTTGAGCTGCATGCCGATGAACTTGCGGAGGCCGGGGATCTTCAGCGTCGAGCCCATTCCGATGACATTGCGGAGCTTCACGCCCCTGTTCTGCGACTCGTAGAACTGCAGCGACTTCTGCACATCGCCGATCAGGTCGCCGAACACGGGCCGCATCGCGGTCATGATCTGCTTGGCGTACTTGCTCGTCGCGCTCTCCTGCTTGAGCGCGTCGGACTGGCGATAGGGGAACTTGAACTCCTCTGCGATCGCCTCTGTGAAGTTGTGTCCGCCGAGCGGGAACGTGCGCATCCAGCAGCGCGTGCCGTGCGCGACGATCAGATCCGTCGACGAGGTGCCGATGTCGAGCAGCACGAACGGCTCGTTTTTCTCGGGAATGCCGCGGTCGTAGGCGAAGGCGTTGTAGAGCGCGATCGGCCCGAGCGTGACCGCGTGGGGATCGACGCCGAGCTTCTCGCCGACGAGCGCGAGGAACTCCTCGAGCGGCTCCTTCTGGATCGCGAAGAGGCCGACCTCGACCTCGGGGGAATCCGCGCTCTCGAAGGCGTGGTAGTCCCACTCGATCTCATCGACCGGGAAGGGAATCTGCTGGTCGACTTCGTACTTGACAAGGTTGGGGATCTCGCGAGGCGAGACCGCGGGAAGCTTGGCGAATCGGGCGAAACCGCGGCCTGTGATCCAATTGAAGTTGACCACAACCTTCTGGCCCGTCAGCTGCTTCTGGGTGGCGAGGGCCGAGAGCGACATCTCGAGCACCGCCGTCGCCTTGGCGATGGCGCCCGCGTCGCCGTCGGAGGAGAGCTCGGGATCTGTCAAGACTTGTACATGGGGGATGACGGCAAAGTCGCGAACGCGAACCTCGTCCCCGACCTCCTCGAGCTGGATCGCCTTGATGGCGTACTGCCCGATCTCGATGCCCCACGCTGTGTTCGACTTGGCCATGGTGAAACCTCTTCGTTCGCTGGAGCCCGCCACGCGGGCGTCGGATGATAACGACACCTTGACTCTTGAGGGTTGCGGTCTGGGATTCTCGGACTCGTCCGAGACCTGATCCAGCACCGTGCTCTGACGACCGTCTACCGCTTCTCGGACGCGACGCTCCCGAACCCGCGCAACACCGCGCCGACCATCCTCGCCTGCCGCCCCCGTCCGCGTCGACCCGTCCGCGTCGACCCGTCCGCGTCGACACCACGAGCGTTGCGCCCAAACGGGAGCGCGCACCCTCCGCCGCCGAAGCTGGGGGGATTCGAAGTTCAGGCTTGAGCCTTGAGCCTTGAGGCTTGAGCCTTGAGACACCCCGCCTCGCAGGTGCGCGAACCGCTCGCCACCTGCCGATTCCCCGTTGCTTCGCGCGGCGACTTGCACGCGCAGGACCAGACTTGCGGGAAGCGCCGATGCCCAAAGGCGTCGACGGTTCGGGTCGAACATGAGGGGTGTTCCCACGCCGTCTCAAAACCGAACCGAAAATCACCGTCGATGCCGTTGGTGGAGAGTCGCGGCGGAAGGTACGCTGCTCGGCCCGAGATCGAACATGTCGACTGACCCAACCAAGAACGCAGAGTCCTTCCCGAACGCCCGCACCAGCAGCTACGACGCAGAACTCGAGCGCGAGATCGAGGCCGCCCTTGGTGGCCTTTCGGTCGAGGATCTCGAGGGCGCGTCCAGCGCGCCGAAGGGAGCTTCGCGCGGGCGTCAGGTGCGCCAAGGCACGATCATCCGCGTGCACTCGGGAGATGTCTTCGTGGAGTTCGGACCGCGATCGCAGGGCGTGTGCCCGTTGTCGCAGTTCCTGCAGAGCGGAGACCAGCAGCCGCCCGTCGTGGGCAGCGAGCGCGGCTTCGTGGTCGAGCGCTTCGATCCCTACGAGGGGCTCTCGATCCTGAGCCTCGAGGGCGCCGTGCAGAAGGCGGACTGGGGCACGCTCGAGGTCGGGCAGATCGTCGAGGCGCGCTGCACCGGCATGAACAAGGGCGGTCTCGAGATGGAGATCGCGCACCACCGCGCGTTCATGCCAGCGGGACAGGTCGATGTGCGCCATGTCGCCGACATCTCCGTGTTCCTCGGGCAGAAGTTCCCCGTCCAGATCGTCGAGCTCAACAAGGACAAGGACCGCCTCGTCGTCAGCCGCAAGGCTGTGGTCGCGGCCGAGCGCGTCGAGCAGCGCGAGAAGCTTCTCGCCGTCCTCGAGGTCGGCCAGACCCGCACGGCGACGATCACAACCGTGCAGAGTTACGGCGCGTTCGCAGACCTTGGCGGCGTCGACGGCCTCATCCATGTGTCGGACCTCGCGCACGAGCGCGTGAAGAACCCCGCCGATGTGGTGAAGGTCGGGCAGGTCGTCCAGGTTCGGGTGCTGAAGATCGACGACTCGCAGTCGCCGCCCAAGATCGGCCTCGGACTGAAGCAGCTCGTCGCAGATCCAGGGGTCGCGGCGATGCAGTCGCTTGAGCCTGGTGCGACGATCACGGGCCGCGTCACGAAGACCATGCCGTTCGGCGCGTTCATCGAGATCGCGCCTGGTATCGAAGGTCTCGTCCACATCTCCGAGATCAGCCACGACCGCATTCCCACGGTCGAGGCTGCGCTTCGCAAGGACGAGATCGTGACCTGCAAGGTGCTCGGCGTCGACGGCGGCAAGAAGCGCATCAGCCTGTCCATCAAGGCACTCGTCGAGCCGCCCGCGCGCCCCGAGCCGCAGGCCGCAGGGGGCGCTGGCGGTGGAAAGGGCCCGAAGCCCGACGAAGGCTTTGGCAGCGCCTTCGGCCGACGCCGTGGCAAGGACGACGCCCCCGCTGCTCCGCGCCCAGAGGACGCTGCGCTGCGCCGACTCCGCGCGAGCTGGGGTCTGGACAAGGAGCTCAAGGGTGGACTGTCGTAAGGGTGGACTGTCGTAAGGGCGGGCTGTCGTAAGGGAGGGCTGTCGTAGGCCGACGGCGCGTCAGGAGCCCCGCGTGCGCGCGGCGAGCGCCTCGTAGTCCGCATGCTCGACGGGCGTCCCGCGAACAAGGTCGCGGTCGCGATCGATCGCCATGCGCGGCGGAATGCGCACGATGCGGAACTCCGCCTCTGCGCCGTCGAGCCTGATCTCATCAAGCCTGCCGTGGCGCGTCTCAAGCGACCTGCAGGTCGGATCGCCGATGCCGCGATCGAACAGCGCCTGCGCGAGCGTCGCGGTCGACAGCGCTGTCTCGACGCGGACATGCACGATAGGGTCGAGATCGAACTCCGCGCGGGCGGCGCGGCCGTAGACGGCAGGCGGACGGCGCTCGCAACCCTGCGGGTCGCGCGCGAGCACGGTCTCCTCGAGAATCGAAAGCACGCGCAGGACCTCCTCGAGCGCCGCCGCGATGCGCAGCCTACGGCCCTCTGTGCCGATTGTGGATTCCTCGAATGCCTGCGCGTGGGCCCGAAGTTCGGACCGCGTCGGTCGCCGACCCCGGGGATCTGCGCCTGTCTCTGCGATGCCGCGTTCGACCGCATCGGCGAGATCGGCCGCGCGGCCCTCCGCGAGGGCGCGGACAGCCGCGCGCGCGACCTCCGCGCTCTCCTCCTTGGAACGACCCCTGCCCTGCGACGGCTGCATGTCCGAAGTGTACGCTTGCTCCATGACCACGCTCGCACCCGACGAATGCCGTGTCCTCGGCACGCTCATCGAGAAGGCGCTCACGACGCCCGCGCAGTATCCGCTCTCGCTCAACTCGCTCGTGACGGGAGTCTCGCAGAAGTCGAACCGCGATCCCGTGGTCGAGTTCGACGACGACCGCGCCCTGACGGCGCTCGACGGCCTTCGAAGCAAGGGATTCGTGCGCGATGTGAGCTTCACGGGTTCGCGCGTCGAGAAGTTCCGCCACACGGCGGGCGAGGCCCTCGGCCTGCGCGCGCCTGAGCTCGCGCTTTTGTGCGAGCTTCTGCTGCGAGGGCCGCAGACCGTTGGCGAGCTCCGCGCACGCGCGGCGCGCATGCAGCCGTTCGAGTCGATCGAGGCGGTCGACGGCGCGCTTGCGGGCCTCGCAGGCCGAGCGGAGCCCCTGGTGCGTGAACTCGCTCCTTCGCCGGGAAGCCGGGCGCCCCGATGGCAGCAGCTGCTGTGCGAGGAGCTCCACCCGACGGGCATCGCTTCGGCGCACACCGTGCGCGCGGGCGATGTCGGTGTCTCCGAGCGCATTGCGGACCGCGACGGGCGTCTGGCGGCGCTCGAGGCGCGTGTCGCCTCCCTCGAGCTGGAGGTCGCGCGCCTTCGAGTCTCGGCCGCTCAGCCGATGCCGTAGCCCGAGACCGTCGCGGGCGGCTCGCCGTCGATGCGGGCGCGCATGAGGAGATAGGCCCGCGTGGCGAGATCGAGGAAGAGCGAGATGAGATAGGCGCCACCGAGAAGGCGGAACAAGCCCGCCCAGAGGTCGAGCGCCGTCGCGGCGATGGCGCGCGTGCCGGACAGGGCCTCGAGCTGCGAAGCTGTGCCTGTGGCCAGAACCTGGCCGAACTCGCCCCCGAGGGCCGCGAGCATCGCGGCGATCGCCCAGCCGGCGAGCCCGAGCACAGTCGAGACGATGGCGCCGCCGAGGAGCATGGTCAGCGCGCCGACCCCGAGGATCGCGAGCCACAGAAGCGGGCGCGCGAGCGCGAGCGACGCAGCGCGGGTGATGGCGTCGCCCGAGTCGCAGTCCTCGACCGCGATGGCGGCAGGCATGAGCGGGAAGGCAGCGATCGAGACGATCGCGAGGATCGCGCCGAGGATGGCGACGAGAAGCGGCAGCACGAAGAGCGCCCCCGCGAGGATGTCGAGCGCGGGCACGCGCAGAAGGACTGCGAAGAGAAGGATCGGAAGCGTGAGCACTGCGATCACGATGGTCGGCAGGATGGGAAGTGCGGCGAGACGCAGCGCCCGCTCACGGGCGTAGGCCGCGCCCTCGAGCACCGTGAGCCGCGCGCGGCGCCCCGTATGGACGGCCGCCATGCGACAGAGCCCGCCCGCGACGACGGTCGCGGCTGCGAGGCCGACGAGCATCGCCGCGGTGGCGGCGAGCGGCGCCGCCCGCACGGCCCGCGCAGGTGCGTGGACGACCGCGTCCAAGATGGAACGGAAGGCGAGACCCGCATCAAGCCGCAGCGCAGCAGCGGCCGCCTGGCGCAGCGAGAGGCGGACCTCGGCCACGAACGCCGTCCCGACGCCCATCGGCCGCTCGATCGCGCTGCCATCGAGGACGCCCCGTGGCGCCGGCGCGGTCATGGTCTGGGGAAATGTGGCGAAGAGCCTGTCGGAGTCGACCGCGACCCACGAGTCGGACTGGACGCGCATCGTGTCCCTCCCGTCGAATCGGTCGACGAGCGAGGCGAGCACGGGGACAAGGAGCGCAAGCAGGAAGGCGAACGGCATCCGCGCGGGCTGCATGGCGCTCGTGATCGCGCCGAAGAGCGAGCCAAGCCGCGGCGCCTGGGCGTTGTGGTGCACCGACATGGCGCGAATCCTACGGGATCATCAGGACGATTGCGGCGACGGGGCGGCACGGGCCAGCGCGAGCTCGCGCGCCGCATCGGCGAGGATCCAACGCGACAGCGGCTCGTCGCGTGCGTCGGTCGCGACCATGTTGTGCAGGAGGGTCTCCGCGTAGAGCGCAGCCTCGTGCGCTGCCGCGTCGTCGGGGTCGCGGGCCTCTGCGAACAGGAGGAACGCGTGGAGCGCCCAGGGACGGTTCGTCGAGTTGTCTGGCTGCGTGTGCTCGAGATGCCAGAGGAGCGCTCCCTCAAGGCGGGCAGCGAGGCGGGCCGCGAGGGGGGGATCGGGGCGCGCGTCCTCGCCTCCACGCACAAGGCGATGGAGCGCGTGCAGGGCCGAGAGTTCGCACTCCGCCCAGACCTCGATCGCAAGGTAGGCGTCGGGCTTGAGGAGAGGCGCGCGCACGGCGCAGGCCCCGTCGAGGACACGCTCACGCCACCCCACGGCCTCACCTGCACAGGCGCGCCAAAGGAGCTGTTCGCCGCGCTCGCCCGAGAGCAGCGTGCGGTCGGGCGGAAGCGGCGAGGCCTCGACGCCCGCCATGCGCGAGAGCCCCGTCAGGTGCTGGATCCACTGGTCGAGTCGCATGGAAAGAAGCCCCCGTCTCGCGGTTGCGCGCGCGGTGTCGCGGGCGGACGGGCAGTATCGCAGGGTTCGCGGCCCTCGGCGCCTTCCGATGCGCGCGTCGCCACAACTTTCCGCTTGGTTCCAACGCGGGCGGTGCTATGCTCGGCTCATGGCGATTCGGGCCAAGGACCTCTCCCGACTGCACCAGCGGCAGTGCGTCTCCTGCGGATACGCGGGGCGCTTCGTCGACAGGCCAGGCCAGGCCTCGTGCCCCCGCTGCGCGTGCGACTTCGCAGCGCGTCCGCCGAAGAGCTACGCCGAGATGGAGGGAATCGACCAGCTCGAGCCGCGGCCCGCGCGCGCTGCGCCGATGGCGCGCCACGAACCCCCCGCCGTCGAGTGGCGGCTCGTGGAGCGCTGGCTCATGTTCTTCTTCGGCGTGGTCGTGATCGGACTGGCCGTCCTTGCGCTCGGCCTCGCGGCCTTTGCTGTGCGAGGCTGACGAGACGCCGCGCGCATGCGCGGCGACCGTACACTCCGCGCCATGCAGCAGCCAGTCGAGACACGCGCGCAACACCCGTCGCATCCTGCGCTTTCCGAGGTCCTCGCGGCGGCCGAGCGCGGCTTCGAGCGATCGACCGCACGGCTATGCGACTTCCTTCGCATCCCGAGCGTGAGCACGGACCCCGCGTTCGACCATGAGACGCGGCGATGCGCAGAGTGGCTCGTCGCGGAGCTGCGCGGGCTCGGCTTCACGGCGGAGGCCGCGGAGACGATCGGGCACCCGATGGTCGTGGCGCATCACCCCGGTGTCGGGCCCGACGCCGCGAAGCGGCCGCGCATCCTCTACTACGGGCACTACGACGTGCAGCCCGCGGACCCGCTCGAGCTCTGGACGAGCCCGCCGTTCGAGCCCGCGATCGTCGATGGCCCGCGCGGAAAGCGCGTGGTCGCGCGCGGCGCGGTCGACGACAAGGGCCAGGTCATGGGCATCGTCGAGGCGCTGCGCGCGTGGCATGAGGCTGCGGGCGGTCCGCCCTGCCCTGTCACGCTCATGATCGAGGGCGAGGAGGAGTCGGGCAGCAAGAGCCTCGAGCCGTTCCTGCATGAGGCGCGCGAGAGGCTTGCCTCGGATGTGTGCGTGGTCAGCGACACGGGAATGTGGGACATCTCGACGCCCGCGATCACCACGCGGCTCCGCGGCCTCGTGTACATGGAGGTGACGGTGCACGGCCCAAGCCGCGACCTTCACAGCGGGATGTACGGCGGAGCCGTGCCGAACCCGA
>JBIKTI010000399.1:0-3052 GCA_044348205.1 Phycisphaerales bacterium
ACAAGGCAAACAGCGAGGGTGCCAACGCCTTCGCGAGCTCCGTGAACCAGGTGTTCGGTGTCGGCGGCGGCGGGCTGATGACGATCGGGCAGATGACGGAGCTCCTCGTCCTCGCTGCGATGCCGTTTATCGCCAAGAGCTTCACGCGCAAGACGCTGCTTCTCGTGGGAATCGCGGCCTACGCTGCGCGCATGGCGCTCTTTGCCTTCGCGCCCGAACTGCCGACGGTCCTCCTCGGCGTGGCGCTGCACGGCGTCTGCTTCGGATGCTTCATCTTCGTCGCCTTCATGGTGGTCGACGAGTACACGACAGCCGACATCCGCGCGACCGCGCAGAACCTCTTCAACCTCGTGATCATCGGCGTCGGAATCATCGTGGGCAGTCTCTTCGCGACGAGCGTGGTGGCGCGCTACGCCACAGCGGACGGCGCGCAGCAGATGGACTACACGAAGCTCTTCAGCGTCCCGATGTACATGGCGATCGCCTGCTTCGTCCTGATGCTGCTCTTCTATCCGTCGCGAAAGATCGCCCCGCCCGCGGCGGCCAGCTGACTTCCTGCGGAGGGATCCCGCGTGGCCAACGAGGCGAACATCACCGATGTCGGCGCGCTCGACGAGTTCCGTCGCGCGCTCGTCCGCTTCCGCGAGGAGGTGAACGCCGCGATTGCGGAGGCCGACAGCGAGGTGAAGTCGACCTTCGTCTGGCTCGAGCGCGACAGATTGCTTCATTGGCGCCGCGCCGTGCCGCGGCTCGACGAGGAGCTGACGAGCGCGAAGTCGGCGCTCTATCGCAAGGAGGCGCAGACGATGGGGGACGGGCGCCGCCCGTCCGTGATCGACGAGAAGAAGGCGGTCGAGCGCGCCAAGCGCCGCTGCGAGGAGGCGCGCGAGCGGCTCGAGCGGACGCGGCGGTGGCTGGCGATGCTCGAGCGCGATGTCTCGCTCTTCAAGAGCGCGATGAGCCCCGTCGCGTCGCTCGTCGACCGCGATGTTCCCGATGCGATCCTCAGGCTTCGCAACATGGCGCTCGCGCTCGAGGCGTATCTTGCGACGCCGAGCGTCTCGCTTGGCGAGCAGCTCGAGCGCGCGCGGACGCGGGTCTCGTCGATGCGCCGCGCGGGCGAGCTGCGCAGCGCCGAGGAGGAGATGGAGCTCGACCGCGAGCGCGCGGCGCTCGAGGCAGACGAGAAGGCGCTGGCTCTGGCGCGCGACGCTGCGCTGCGCGCGCTCGATGGGGGCGGCCCGTGAGTCTCTCGGATTCCAAGGCGCGGCTCGTCTCTGCGCACAGGGACCTCATGCACGCGTGGTACCGCGTCTCCGAGGTCTGGCGCGACGACACGGCGCGCACCTTCCGCGAGCGGTCGATCGAGCCGATCGACCAGCAGCTGCGGGCTGCGATGAACGCGCTCGACGCCATGGAGGAGACGCTCCGCCGCGTGCGCAGCGAGTGCGATGATCGGTGAGCACCTCGCGTCGCCGCGCATCGCCGTGTCGCCAGCCGCGTATAGACTGCCCGCATGGCCAAGGCAATCGCTGACCCCGCGGAACTCCGTCGCTTCGCTCAGGACCTCCATCGCTTCAACGCCGAGCTGCAAGGCCAGGTGAGCGCGATGGGCGCCAAGATGGGCGCGCTGCAGGGCTCGTGGAAGGACCAGGAGCAGCAGAAGTTCGCAGAGGAGTTCGACCAGACCATGAAGGTGCTGGTGAAGTTCCTGCGTGTGTCCGAGCAGCATGTGCCGTTCCTCGTGCGCAAGGCCGAGCGGCTTGAGGAGTACCTCAAGCAGCGGTGACGGCAACCGCCCGATTCGCGATGATGCATGAAGAGAACGACGCGCGGCCCGAGAGGACCGCGCGTCGTGTTGTGCTTGGAGCGGATCGCGCCGTTCAGCGGCGGCGGCGCATCACGAGGCCTGCGAGGCCGAGGAGCGCAAGCGAGCCCGGGGTGGGGATGACATCGGCGTTGAAGATGATGTTGTCAAGGCGGTTGTTGCCGGAAGAACCGGTCGCACCCGTGAAGGTGACGCGGATGTAGGCGGTGGCCGCGTTGTCGAGGGCGCTGGTGCCCGTCAGGGAGAGGACGCCCGAGGTCGCAAACCCAGTCGTGAGGGTGCCAAGTCCGGCCCCACTCGCGAACGAGCCCCAGCTCGACCAGTTCGTGCCGTCTGAGCTCGTTTCCCAGACCTGCGAGGCGAAGCCTGTGGCCGTGCGCTGGGCGGCAAAGGAAACGGTGAGGTTCTCGAGACCCGAAAGATCAAGCGCGAAGACGATCGCCTTGCCATTGGCTGCGTAGGTCGCTGGGCTGCCGCTTGCGGCGCCACCGAGGAGCGCCAGTGCGCCAACGGAGGTCGTTGTGGCCATGCCAATGCCTGTGTCTGCGTTGATGTTGGTTCCGGCGAAGGCGCTCACCTCATTGGTATTCGACGGCGTGGTCGCGGTCACCCAGTTGCTCGCGCCGTTGGTCCCGTTGAGATAGATCACGCCACTCCCGAAGTTCGCGGTAAGAACGTTCGGCGTGTTCGGGGCCGCGAGAAGGGCGGTGCCACCATTGGTCGTGGTCTGGAAGTCCCACGCGGCGACAAGCGCGCCCGAGGCAGACGAAGAGACGGCGGCGATGGCCACGATGGAGAGAATGGTCTTCATGAAATGGGGCTCAGACGGGGGACTCTGAACGGCCGATGCCGAGGGGAACTGCCTGGCGAGGCAGCAACGACACGAGGGCAAAGCCGAAACTGGGCTCTGCCGTCTGGGTAGGCGAGAACCGCATGTCGCGACTGTCACGGACTAGGCCGATTTCCTGTGGTTCATGTGATCTCAACACTCGTGGCGAGAGGGTCGCGAGATCGCTGCGGTTGCCGTAACATCCATGCTCAAAGGGAGTTCCGACCCGCATGCAGCCTTCCGAAGCCTCCTCGGGCCTCCCGACCGCATCCTTCATGGAGGGGCGGTTTGTTCCTGGCGATGGCGCGGAGATGCCCGTCTTCGACCCAGCCACGGGCGTGGTGCTCGCCTCGGTCTGCGGCGCGTCGGGCGCCATGGCGGGCCGTGCGGCGGAG
>JBIKTI010000400.1:0-3039 GCA_044348205.1 Phycisphaerales bacterium
GTTGAAGTCGTGGAGCAAGACTTCGTTTGCGAGCCCGCTCGGCCGGACCTCCGCAGCCCACAGCTTGCCGTCGGCGGCCCACACGAGCCGCTTCCCGTCGAGATCCGCCCATTCCCAGGTCGGATGGCAGGTGACCTGCCCGGCCTCGGGATCGACGAGCTCGTGTTCGTCCCAGTAGCAGCCCTTGCCTACGGGATGGTTGATCGACGCGTTGACGATCTTCCGCAGCGTCCAACCCTTGCCGATGTCCTTCTCGAACACAGCCGCGCATTTCGGCCTTCCCGAGCTCGCCTCCGCCGCGTGGATCCAGCCGTCTCGGATGAGGCGCGGGAAGTAGACCTGAAGGCACTCGCCGAATCCCGTGCCGAACGGATCCGCGCCGACACGCTGAACCTCGGTCGACTCCTTCGGAATGGTGTGGCCGCTCCTCCCCCCGGGTCCGTCGTTGAGCCAGTAGTCCCTGTCGCGCGCCCACATGCCGCCGCCATTCCAGGAGTCGCCCTTCGGCATGAATACGATCGCCTTGAGATACGGCACCCGCGAGACGGCGGTCCACGACCCTGGCGACTCGGGTCCCAAGCCGCCGGCCATCGCGAAATAGATCAAGTGCTTCCCATCGGGCGAGATGTCGCAGCGCCGTTCGTAGATGCGGCCCTTGAGCCACTGGCCCACCTTGAACTCGTCGCGCCTCCTGTCCCACAGGATCGTGGCCACGCGCTTCGACGGGCCGCGTCGGATCACGAGGCCGATCGGCGCATCGAGCGCAAGCAGGCAGTGGATTCTGGCGGGGAAGGGCGTCATGCGCGGTCAGGGGTTCGATCCCGGCTGATCGGACTCGCTCCCGACGCGAAGCTGCGACGAAGCGGGCGCGCCGTAGCGGATGTAGAGCTGGTTCTGGAACAGCTCGTCAGGGTCGTACTTCTGCTTGAGCGCGAAGAACTCGCGCGCCTGCGGGTAGGCGCGCGCGAACTGCTCGGGCGTGGCGTGGAGCCTGTAGGGGAGATAGTGGCGCCCCTCGTGCGCGAGCGCAGCCTCGACGAGTTCCTGCGTGAGGGCCTCCATCTCGGCCTCGCCCTCGGGGGTCTTCCGCTGCACGAACAGCATCACGAACGCGATCATGTCCTCGTCCGCATAGCGGAGGAAGGTGTCGTCGTCCCGGTTGACGCCGCGCACGGTCACGTTCATCAGATTGGGCCTGTGGCTTCCGATGATGGAGCGCATCGCGCCGACGAAACCGGCCGCGCGCCGCCGCGGCACGAAGTACTCGTGCAGGATGTCGGTCGAGTCGGCCGTGCGGTTCTCGAACACCTCGACGCCCTCGTTGAGCAGCTGGTTCCTCGACGCGACAGAGCCCGCCACGAGGGGCTGCAGCTGCGTCTCGGCCTTCCAGCGCAGTTCCTTGCCGTAGTCGCTCTCCGCGGAACCGCGGAAGACCGCACGCTGCAGGTCGGCCATCGAGCCCTCGGTCAGCGTGGGGATCCCGCCCTCGGCGTCATCGGCGTCACGGACGAAGGCGTTGAGGATCACCTCGTCGAAGAGGCTCTCCGGCACGATGCTCATGCGCGCATAGACCATCTGCGCGCCGGGGAGCGACTCGATCATCTCGTCGAGCGTCGCAAGCGAGTCGTCGATCGGCACGACGCGGCGCACGAGCCTGTATCGCTCGTTCGGCACGACGCGCAGTTCCGCATCGAGGATGATCCCGAAGAGCCCGTACCCGCCGAGCGCGAGCGAGAAGAGCTCCGCATTCTCCGAGCGGCTGCATCGCACGACCGATCCGTCGGCCAGCATCAACCTGAACGACTCGACGGTCGAGGCGATCGGAGGGCGGTCGTACTGCCAGCCGTGGCAGTTGACGCTGATCGATCCGCCGACGGAGAAGGAGTTGTTCGACTGCATGACCGCCACGGACATGCCGCGCGCGTCGAGGTAGGGGATCACATCGCTCCAGAGCGCCCCCGCGCCGACCTTCAGGATTCCCCGCGCGCCGTCGAGGTGCATGCTGTTCCACCCCGACATGTCGACGACGACGCCACCCGGGTAGATGGTGTGTCCGCCCATGGTGTGCCGCGCGCCCGCGATCGAGACGCGCAGTCCGTCCGCCTGCGCCCGCGCAAGCAGCGCCGCGAGCTCGCGCTCGGGGTCCGTGGCCGCGCCCTCGGGCCGCCAGATCTCGGCCACCCTGGTCTGGTTCAGGCGGCTCGCGTCGTCGGTGAAGCCGGGCGGGAGTGGCGCGCGCGTTCCCGTGTCGTGCGAAGCGGTCCGCGCGAGATGAAACGCAGGGCGTGCGAGAAGCGCGGCGCCCGCGAGGAGCGCCATCAGGGCGAGGAGGGCGAGGAGTCCGCGTTTCGATGGTCTCGGTCGCATGGCGTATGGGGGCAGGCGAGTGCTTCCTTCGGAACGGCGAGAGAGCGAGGTGACGAGAGAGCGGGGTGACGAAAGACTCAGGCGACGCGAGACTCAGGTGACGCGAGACTCAGGCGACGAAGGTTGGATGCCCGTGAAGGCCTCGAGCGCGGTGCACACGATTGCGTCGCGGTGCATGGCGGTTGCGTCGCGCGCTTTCGGATTCCGTCGATCAGACCTGCGCGGACTCGGGAACTTCCTCGCACGCTTCCGCAGAGAAGAGCAGTTGCCTCCCGGGCGCGACGAACCACGGCGCGTGCTCTCTCCACCACGCTGCGGCCGCCGGCGACTTAGCCTCGAGGACTTCGATCGCGCGATCTGCCTCGACGATGTAGCCGGATTCCCGCTGGCCGCGACCGAGGAGGATGGCCAACCACTGGCCGAGCATGCTCTTCGGCCCCGAGAGCACGCCGATCCCAGTGCAGGTCTGCAGCGCAGGCGCGCGTGGCGAGAGGGGAAGCTCAAGCCCCACCCACGCTGCGCGGATGTGCGCAGGCGCCTCTCCAGGGGGCATGGAAGTGATGCGAATGCGCATCGACCGCTACAGCTTCCTGAAGGAGAGGTAGCAGATGGCTCCGAAGGCCACGATCGAGGCTGCGAGGCAGACTGCGCCGTCCAAGGGATCGATGGCGC
>JBIKTI010000401.1:0-3038 GCA_044348205.1 Phycisphaerales bacterium
CGCCGGGCGTCTACCACATCGGGAAGGACATCCCGCAGGGCAAGGTGAACATCGGCCTGCGCGGGATCACGCGCGACGATCCAGACTACTTCGCGGCGCTCGTGATGAACGAGATCCTCGGCGGTGGCGGCTTCACGAGCCGCATCATGAAGACCGTGCGCTCGGACGAGGGCCTCGCCTACTCGGCGGGCAGCGGCCTCGACGCCGGCGTGTGGTACCCAGGGCAGTTCCGCGCCAGCTTCCAGTCGAAGAGCGCGACGGTCGCGCTTGCGATCAAGCTGATCAAGGGCGAGTTCGAGAAGATGCGCAGCGCGCCCGTCGGCGCAGACGAGCTCGAGGTCGCGAAGCAGTCGTTCATCGAGACCTTCCCGCGCTCGTTCGAGTCGAAGGACGCGATGCTCGGGATCTTCGTGTCGGACGAGTGGACCGGCCGCGACCCCGCCCACTGGCAGACCTATCGCGACAACATCGCGGCGGTCACCGCGGCCGATGTGCAGCGCGTGGCGCAGCGCATGCTCGACTTCAACCAGATGGCCGTGTTCGTCGTCGGCGACTGGGAGGCGATCGCGGCGGGCGACGCGCTGCCAGGCAAGCCAGCGCGCGCGACCATGGCGGAGTTCTTCGACGACCGGGTCGAGCATCTGCCGCTGCGCGACCCGATGACGATGCAGCCGATGCAGTGAGCGGCGTCAGCCGACCGCGCGAGCCATGCAGTGCAAAAAGAACGACGCCGTCCATCCGGACGGCGTCTGTTCTATCAATCGACCCCCATGGTCACTACCCCGCCCTCAGGCGGCTCGTGGCCCTTCCTCGTCTTGCGAGGACTCCAAGGCGTCGCGAAGCTTCTCGATCGAGAAGTTCACGCGCGCCAACGCATCCACTGCCCGTGCCCCCGCACAGGCTCCGCGGCCTCCCGTCGGGAAGTCGCGAACGCAGGTGGGAAAGGGAAGAGACTCGGGAAGGTCATCCGTCCCACACTCATCGACACCATCGACGGGAGCCGTTCCAACAAGCCTGAACCGTGCGAATCCGTGCATGGCAAACCCCTTTCCGCGATGCCGTTCCTTGGCATCCTGCGTCATTCACGGAATCGGCTTGATCTGCGCGCGACTTCCCGATGAGGTGCGGAATCGCGCGAAGAAACAGGGAAGTTGACCCGTACCGCGACTGGCGAGGCCGTTTCCAGCATGTTCTTGGGGTGTGCGATAAAGCCCCGCTCAACGCGCCGCGGCGGGAGAGGTTCTCGCGCCAGTCGGCGCAGCCGCGTCGCGCTTCGTGCGCAGCACGCGCGCCACGAGGAACGCGCCGCCTGCGGCCGCGGTGAGCGCCATCCCGAAGAGGATGCCAGCGCGAAGGAGGCGCGTCGTGTCCTCGAGCACCATGGCGCGCGAGACGACCGTCCGGCCGAGTTCCTGCGCGCTGCCGACGACGCCGAGACGAATCTGGTCGTTCTTCCGCTCGGGCTGCCGCGCCGCCTCGCTGACAGCCGCGGCGACGACAGCGTCGAGAAGCGCGACCGTACGATCGGGGTCGCTGCCGCGGAGCGTGAGCCTCACGGTCGGGCCCGAACTCTCGAGCTGAAGCGCCGACGCGAGCTGCGTCACGGCGAGATCGGCCTCCGTGCGCTGGTGGCCACGGTCGACGAGCTTGGCGGCGACGATGCCAGCGAAGGCTTCGCTTCCGCGGACGCCCTGCAGCCAGGTCGCGATGGGCATGGCGTCGGGGACGGCCGCGCCCGTGAGGCGGTTGGTGGTCTCGAGCTCGACGGACGCGACCGAGTGGACGGGCGCGATGATGCCAGCGACATGCCAGCTCGTCCACGCTGCGCCAGCGACTGCGAGCATGGCGACTGCCGCGAACGCCAGGACGCGCGCAGACGACACGCGGCTGCGCGCCTTCGTGATGAGGCGCTCCGCCTCGACGCGGAGTTCGGAGAGCTTCTTGTGCTCGGCGACGACCTCGAGACGCTCGCCTTCGACGGCGGCGCGCTCCGTGGCGATCGCCTCTGCCTCCGCCTGGAGGATCGCGGGCTGCGCGGAGTAGATCTGCTGGAGGACGCGCATCGCCTTCGTGCGGCGCTTGAGCGTCTGGCGGATGGCGTTGAGCCGCGCGCGGCGGATGCGCAGGAACTCGGCCGCCGCCTCGAGCTGCGGCATCAGCGTCTGCTGGACATGCTCCTCGGCGCTTGCGACCGCGGCGACATCAGATGCGCGGATTCCGTGGCGCTCGATCTTGCGCGCGGCCTCGACCTCTGCGCGGAGCGTCTCGACCTCTGTCTCGAGCTCGTTCTCGCGGATGGCGTGTCGCTCGGTGACCTTGATGACGGCGGTCAGCTTCGAGACGGCGACGGCGACCTCGTGCTGCGCCTCGTTGCGCTCGCGCTCGAGTTCGCCCGCGCGGGCCTGCGCGTCGTCGAGCTTCGCCTCGAGCGCCTTGATCGCATCGGTCTCGCGCTGGATCTGGCTGCGGATTCCCGCGGTCTCCACCTGCTGGCGCGCCTCTTCGGCACGGCGCGCGCGCTCCTCCGCCACGGCGCACGCCGCGCGGAGCTCCGCAAGCTCAGCCTCGATCTTCGTCTGGTGCTCGAGCAGCTTCCCGCGCTCGGTGCCGAGGCGCTCCGCCTCGTGCTTCAGCCTGTCGACCTCGCCGGCGAGGGCCTCTCGCAGCGCCGCCTGGCGCGACTCTGCGACGGCTGCGTCCTGCGAGGACTTGTCGCCCGCGGACTTCCCGGCCTGCGCACGAAGCGCGCCGAGCGAACGCTCGACCTCCGCGATGATCCGCAGCACATCTCCGTGCTCGGGACCCTTCGCGTCCGTCGTCGATTGCTGGGTTGCGCCCGCCTCGTCCGCCGCCATTCGGGAAGCCTCCGTGTCCACCGCATCGGCGTTTCCCTGTGGACACTGAAGCCCGCGGGCCAAGAACCGCGTGCCCCGAACGGGGGATTCCGATAGTCCTCAGGACTTCGGGGGCGTTCGCCTGAGGACATCGGCGATTTCTGCCATGCCGAGGAGCCGCGCGAGCGCGAAGTAGACGAGGGC